>JBMYUK010000103.1:0-7933 GCA_049605275.1 Phycisphaeraceae bacterium | reverse complement strand
ACGCCATCATCTGCTTGACAAACTCGGGGGCGTCGGGCTCGTTCGGCCGAGTCGCTCGTACGATCGACGCCGCGTATTCGAACACGTGATCCGCCACCGGGATTCGCCGAACCAGATGCTGGAACGCGATGATCTTCTCGGCGTTCACCACTTCGTTGAGCTCGGGCTCGTCGTTGCTGGTGATGCTCTTCATGATGTCGAGTTCTTCGCTGCGCGTCGGGTACTTGACCATGATGTTGAACAGGAACCGGTCGAGCTGCGCCTCGGGCAGCGGGTACGTGCCTTCCTGCTCGATCGGGTTCTGCGTGGCGAGCACGAAGAAGGGGGCGTCGAGTTTGTAGTCCTCGCCGCCGGACGAGACGCGCTTTTCCTGCATCGCTTCCAGCAGCGCCGCCTGCGTCTTCGGCGGGGTGCGGTTGATCTCATCGGCGAGCAGCAGGTTCGTGAAGATCGGTCCCTTCTCGAACTTGAAGTGCCGCTCGTGCGTCTCGGGGTCTTCCTGCAAGAGCTCCGTGCCCGTGATGTCCGAGGGCATCAGGTCGGGGGTGAATTGAATCCGCTTGAAGCCCAGCGACATCGTCTTCGCGAGCGAACTGACCAACAGCGTCTTCGCGAGCCCCGGCACGCCCACCAAGAGGCAGTGTCCCTTCGAGAAGATCGCGATCATCATCTCGTCGACCACGTCATCCATCCCGACAATGACTTTGCGAAGCTCGCTGACGATTGCGTCGCGCGTCTTGCCGAGCGCTTCGATTTGTTGGACGTCGTCTTGCCCGTCGGCCATCTTATTGATCCCTGTAGATATCTAAAAGCACCCGGCCACAGCGGACAGGTGTCACTTCGAATCAGCCACATCAACGACAACGCGCGGCTCCTTCAAGCACGTGATATTGACCTCAATGATAGCTCGCTCTTACACGTCTTATCAATAATAAATCGGCGTTTGTGCGCAAAGCGTCATTTTCCTTCGCGGCTGGCACATCGTCACGCGACCTTTTGAAATAAAGCCCGAGCGCGAGACTCGGGCTTCATTCGATGCGAATTGAATTGTCTAGTGCCGAGATGAATTGGACACGGTCACGCCATCAACGCGGTCATCTTTCGACCTTCGATGTCGGTCAAGCGATAGCGCCTGCCCTGGAAGCGGAAGGTCAAACGCTCGTGGTCGACGCCCATGAGGTCGAGCATCGTCGCGTGCAGGTCGTGGATGTGCACGGCATCGGGGTGGGTGTAGTGCTGATCGAGCTTGGTCAGCGGCATGCCGTCCTTGTCGACGATGTTGTAGCCGAGCATGTCGGTCTCGCCGAAGACGGTGCCGGGCTTGGTGCCGCCGCCGGCCATGAACATCGTGAAGCAGCGGGGGTGGTGGTCCCGGCCGTAGTTGGTGTTGCTCAGCGCGCCCTGGCTGTAGACGCCGCGCCCGAACTCGCCGCCCCAGACAACGAGGGTGTCGTCGAGGAGGCCGCGTCGGCGCAGGTCCTTGATGAGCGCGGCCTGTGGCTGGTCGATCTGCTTGGCTTGGCCGCGGATGTCGCGCGGCAGGTTGCCGTGCTGGTCCCAGCCGCGGTGGTAGAGCTGGATGAAGCGGACGTCGCGTTCGGCCATGCGTCGGGCGAGCAGGCAGTTGTTCGCGTAGGTGCCGGGCTTCTTGACGTCGGGGCCGTACATCTCGAGCGTGGCTTCGTCTTCGTCGCTGAAGTCGGTGAGGTCGGGCACGGACATCTGCATGCGATAGGCCATCTCGCCCTGCGCGATGCGTGCGTTGATCTCGGGGTCGAGCTGTTTCTCGAAGGCCATCTCGTTGAGCCGGGCGGTGGCGTCGAGCATCTTTCGGCGGTCGTCGCGCGAGACACCCTTGGGGTCTTTGAGGAAGAGTACGGGCTCGGCGCCGCCGCGGAAGCGGACGCCCTGGTGCTCACTGGGCAGGAAACCCGAACCCCACAAGCGGTCGGACAAGGCCTGCATGTTGCCGACGCCTTTGGAGATGAGGACGACGAAGGAGGGCAGGTTGTCGTTCATCGAGCCGAGGCCGTAGCTGAGCCACGCGCCCATGGACGGTCGGCCGGGGATCTGGCTGCCGGTCTGGAGGTAGGTCACGCCGGGCTCGTGGTTGATCGCCTCGGTGTACATGGACTTGATGACGCAGAGCTCGTTGGCGACCGTCGCGGTGTGCGGGAGGAGTTCGGACATCCAGACGCCGTCCCCGCCGTTGTCGTGCTTGGTGAAGTTGAAGATCGAGTTGGCGATGGGCAGTGTGGACTGGCCGGACGTCATGCCGGTGATGCGTTGATTGTTGTAGAGGTGCTCGAACTCTTTGGCGCGCAGGTCCTTGCCGCGGTGGTTGACGAGGTCGGGTTTGTGGTCCCAGAGGTCGAGTTGCGAGGGGCCGCCCATCATGTGCAGGTAGATGACGCGTTTGGCTTTGGGCGCGACGTGCGGGTTGCCGAGCGTGCCGCTGGGGAGGAGCGGGGCGGCGTTGGCGCTGTTGAGCATCGTGCCGAGCGCGGCGATGCCCATGCCGGCGCTAAAGCCGGTCGCGGCCTTGCCGAAGAATTGTCGGCGAGTCAGCTTGAGGAAGTGTTCTTCGAGGGGGTTGTGGCTCATGGCTTGGTCTCAAAACGGTCCGGCGGTGCCAGACGGTGGTGGGCTGATTGTTGCAATCGCTTATCGATCAATCTCGGACAATGGTTTCGTCGAGCGAGAGGGCGGTCGACGCCACCATCATCCACGACGCGAGTTCGGCGGGGTCGTGCTGCTCGGGGAGCGGGTACTCGCCTTGACCGAGCAGGGCGGACGCGTCGTCGGTCGATTGAGTGTATCGCTCGCGGTAATATGCCAGCACGTCTTGCAGCACGGCCAACTCGTCTGCGTCGGGCTGGCTACCCGTGCAACGGCGATAGATGAGGCCGAGCCGCTCGGTGTCGTCCTGTGATTCGGCGAGCGTTCGCTGGGCTAGTACACGCGCGGCTTCGAGGAACTGCTCGTCGTTCCAGAGCGTGAGCACCTGGAGCGGAGTGTTCGTCGTGTCGCGGCCGACGGTGCAGAACTCGCGCGTGGGTGCGTTGAAGATCTGCATCTGCGCGGGCGGGCTGGTCTTCTTCCAGAAGGTGTAGAGGCTTCTTCGGTGCAGGTCCTCGTAGCCGCCGCGCTTGAATCGCATGGTGTTCGAACTGCCGATCGCGACCTCGAACCAGAGGTCGCCGGGCTGGTAGGGTCTGACGCTCGGGCCGCCGATGGTGTCGTCGAGCAGGCCCGCGGCGAAGAGCGCCTGGTCGCGGATGAACTCGGCCTTGAGGCGTTGACGCGGGAAGTAGCTGAGCAGGCGGTTGTCCGCGTCGATCTCGTCGGCCACCAGGTTGCGCTTCGCGCTCTGGCGATAGGTCGCGCTCATCACGATCTCTTTGACCAGCGCCTTTTGATCCCAACCCGTTTCGACGAACTTGACCGCGAGATAGTCCAGCAGCGCGGGGTGGCTGGGCCATTCGGCCTGGCTGCCGAAGTCTTCGACCGACTTGACGATGCCGACGCCGAAGAGCATCTGCCACAAGCGGTTAACGTGCACGCGGCTCGTCAGCGGGTGCTCGGGCTGCACGAGCCACTGCGCGAAGCCGAGGCGGTTGTCGGGTGCCCCCTCGGGCAGCGGCAGATCGACAGCCGAGGGCGGGCGACGCTTGAGGGGCGGGACATCGACGGTGTTGCCGCTCTCATCGATACGCGTCTTGATCGGTTTGTCGTAAGCCCCTCTGGCAAGGATGTACTGTGGCTTGGGCTCGGCGGATTCCTTCATGATGAGGACCGGCACGGCGCGATCGTTCACTTTCTTGATTTGCCCGGAGAGGTCGGTCGCCGCTTGGGTGAGTTCGAAATAGGTTTTTGCGTCCTCGGGGATTAAACCCTCAGCGAGCGTCCCCGCGTCCACGCGAATGCGTCCGAGCGCGTGCTGTTCATATTTCGAGTTAAAGTGCAACTTGACTTCGATCTGCGTGCCGCCTGTGTAGCCGAACGGCTCGGCTGCCAGGAAGTGTGCTCGCCTATTGCCCTCATCGACGTGCGACCCCACGGCCCAGCCGAGCTGGTCTGAGCGCAACGCGTTTTTGATATCAAAGTCACCGTCCGATTGTGCGTAATCCGCGTGAGCGAAGGCGAGGCCGATGTGGCGGGATTGTTTGGGGTCTTTGATCGAGACCGCTTTGACTTCGACGTGCGTGAGCACCGCGTTGCCGTTCTTCGCTCTGCCTAAACCCTTGCTGGGTAGCGAGTCGTCACGCAAGGCGTCGAGCCGAATGGCCTGGAGATCAGTCTGGTCCGTTTCGAGTTTGACGGTGTAGGAAAGTTGATTGTGATTGCGGCCGCTGACCAGAATCGAATTGTCTTCGAGCGTCTTAAACTTCACGCCTCGTCGCGAGCCTTTGGTTTCTTTGACGTCGAGCCCCGCCCAGGTCACGTTTGTGTCGCTCGAAAGCGCCTGCACCAAAACGTCTTCGCTAAACGTGCTTTTGTCGAGTTCGGCCTGTACTTTCGCAAGTTCGCCTTCCAATTCGGTCAATGCTTTCCTGTCCGCATCCTCGCGGTACAGCATGAACGGCGGGTAGGCCCGGGCCGCGGTGAAGTTGTTGCGGTAGACGCCCTCTTCGTCCTCGATCGAATTGAAGTACGCCATAAGCGAGAAGTAATCTTCCTGCGTCGTGGGGTCGTACTTGTGATCGTGGCAGCGGGCACAGTTGAAGGTCTGCGCCATCATGACCGTGGCGATGGTTTCGATGCGGTCGGCGTGGGCTTCGACGATGTACTCTTCGTCTAGCGCGCCGCCCTCGTCGTTGATGTTGTGCATTCGGCAGAAACCGGACGCGAGGATTTGGTCTTCGGTCGCGTTTGGTAACAAGTCGCCGGCCAGTTGTTCGACGACAAACTGGTCGTACGGCATGTTGCTGTTGAACGCTTCGATCACCCACTGCCGCCAGGGCCAGGCGGTGCGGATGTTGTCGTGGTGATAGCCGTTGGTGTCGGCGTAGCGAGCGGCGTCGAGCCAAACGACGGCGAGGCGCTCGCCGAAGTGCGGGCTGGCGAGCAGGCGGTCGACGACCTTTTCGTACGCGTTAGGCGACGTGTCGTTGACGAACGCGTCGATCGCTTCGGGCGTCGGCGGCAGGCCGGTGAGGTCGAGCGAGACCCGGCGGATGAGCGTCGGGCGGTCGGCCTCCTGCGAGGGGGTCAGGCCCTTGTACTCGAGGCGCTCTGCGACGAAGTGGTCGATGTTGTTGCGCGTCCAATCGCTGTACGACACCTCGGGGACGTCCGGCTTCGATGGCGTCTCATACGCCCAATGGCCCTCGTACTCGGCCCCCTCGTTGATCCAACGCTTGAGCAGCGCGATCTCTTCTTCGGTGACTTTGATTTTAGATTCGGGCTTGGGCATCACCAGGTTGGGATTGGTGTGCTCCATGCGCACAATGATTTCGGACGCTTCGGCATCGCCCGGTACGATCGGGATGTCGCCCGACTCGGCTGGGAGGATCGCCGCTTCGCGCAGGTCCAGCCGGAACCCGCCCATCTTGTCGGAGGCCGCCGCGTCCGGCCCGTGGCACGCGAAGCACTTGTCCGAGAGGATCGGGCGGATGTCTCGGTTAAACGAGATCGGCTTGTCGGTGTTGGGCTTGTCGGCCGCGAGCGCGACGTCCGCCTGCTCACCACTCGAGCGATCCAAATTCGGCAGCAGCATCAGCCCGGCCAACGCTAGAAAAGCCGCGGCAGCGAAGGGTGCGGCCAGCAGTCGGACAAGGCGACGGTTCTTCAGGCGTGTCGTATTGAGAAGACGGTCGGTGTTTGACATATTCGGATCGTCCGTGGATTCGGTCGTAATCGGGTAATGGGAGAAATAAAAAGCACTCCCGTTGTTAAATCATATCCTTGATAAGGGGTAGTAGGGCTGAAAAGCTACTTTAGATTGCATTTATTGCCGTCGATTTCGTAGCTGATGTATCTCTTTCAGCGGTCTGCGGTGCGGGCGCTTCGCTATAAGATTGATGCGTCTCGTCCGATCGATATTACACCCTGTTACCACCGCGAGAGGCTGTGGATGTCGTCGGTTGGCTCGCCCGGGCTGGTGCTGCGGCGCAGCGTGTAGATCGGGGCGTGGGGCGGGCAGAGCAGACGGAAGCGGATGCGCGATCCGAAAAAACCGGTCGACCCGAGCCCGCGGCTCACGCAGGCGAGCGTGTCGCGATGGCGCATGATCCCTGAGGATAGGTGCAGCGGCAGGTCCGATGAGTTAAACAGCGGCGTGCTGAACGGCAGTCGCACCTGCCCGCCGTGGGTGTGGCCCGAGAGCATCAGATCGCCGGCGAGGTCGGAGGCGAGCGGCAGGAAGTCGGGTCGATGCGAGAGCACGATCCGCAGCCGCTGCTCGCGGGCGCCGTGCGTGGTAGGCAGCCCGGCGACGGCCTTTGCCGCGGCGATCGCGTCGGGCTTATTCCGTCGGTTCGTGCAGCGGAGGCCGACGATCTCGATCGGTTCGTTTTCGAGCGCGACCGCCTCGTCGATCAGCCAGGTCACGGGCAGGTCTCGCAGCGCTTCGATGAGTGTCGGCTTGTCGTGATTGCCGAAGACGCCGTACCAGCCGAGGCGGGGTTTGACCGCGCGAGTCAGCTCGCGAAGGTAGGGCAGGGCCTGGCTCTGCTCGGCGCGCTGCGAGCGGATCATGTAGTCGCCGGTGAGGATGCCGAGGTCGAGCCGGACCTTGTTGAGTTGATAGATCATGCGGTCCAGCCGCTTGGTCCGCTTGGTGAGGTGCAGGTCGCTGAGGTGGGCGATGCGGAGCCGTTCGAGCGCGTGGGGCAGCCGGGTGATCGCGAGTTCGACGGGTTCGGTCAGGCCGTAGGCCAAGGGCATGCCCGCATGATCGCTTCGATGCGTCGATCTGACAAGCGGCGGTTTTGCACCGCGCAGCGGCATTGGCCCGATAGTCAGTCAAAGCCATGGATCAGACCACCCAAGACAACGCAACGCACCAGACTCCGGGCCAGGCCGACGCGGTAATCGGCGGGATGCTCGGCTGGTTGTTCATCCTTGTCGGCAGCGCCGCGATCGCCGCCGCTGCGCTCATCCCCGGTTACTTCGAGACCCTCGACGTGCAGCAAGCCCGCGCGATCCAAGCGGTCAAAGCCCAGATGCTCGCCGAAGAACGTCAACGCTACGACGATTTTCATGATGCGCTCGTCGACGACGATCCGGTCCTCATCGAGCGGCTGGCAATGACCGAACTGCGGCTGAAACCCGTCGGCACCGCGATCGCTCAGCGCGGACCGTCCGACCCGCTCGCCCTGGTCACCGATCCCGCGCCGCAGGCGATACAGCAAGCGCTCTACGATCAGCCGCAGATGCGATCGATCGAGAACGAACTCAGCCGACCCGACCTCAAGCAGCGAGCCGTCGTCGAGGTCGCGATCGATCGGCCCCGGCAGACGCGACTCATCGCGGCCGCGACGGGCGAGTATCAACCGCTGCTCGCGGGCTTCGGGGCACTGCTGGTCTTGATGGGCCTTTGGCCGCGCCGAGCAGCCGGTTGACCGGCCGAGGTATCCTGCGGCCGTGCCCGTCACAACGCCATCCCTGATCGACGATCTGCGCGACGCCGTCCGCGGCGAGGTCTACGCCGACGCCGCCCGCCGGGGCATGTACGCGACCGACGCGAGCCACTACCAGATCATGCCCCGATGCGTCGTCGTCCCGCGCGACGACGCGGACCTCGCGGCCGTGGTGCGACTCGCCAACCGATACGGCGTGCCGATCACCGGCCGAGGCGCGGGCACCGGCAACCAATGGCACTGTCCCGCCGCGAGAGGAGGACGAACTCGCGGCCTATGTGGGCGTGTCCCTCGCTGAGATGGAGCGGCGCTTCATCGAGAGCACGATCCGCAAATGCGACGGGTCGATC
>JBMYUK010000102.1:0-8102 GCA_049605275.1 Phycisphaeraceae bacterium | reverse complement strand
CCCTTCACGATCAAGCGGAAGTACGCCAGCCGATCAAGCTCCGCGGAATAAGCATCGATCGACGCCGCATCCGACGCGATCCCCAAGGTCTTCAGTTCAACTTGCACGGCACGCTCCCGTCGATCGAGTTCCGTCAGGCCTACCCGATTTTAACAGCACGCCGCCCGATCCACAGCCCCGTGCAACCAAAACTCACACCCAGATATTCATAAACAGCGCCGCTTCCTTGTTCTTCCCGAACAGCGTGCCCACCGTCGTCGTCACGAACTTAACCTCGTACTCCGGGTGCGCATCCAGCCACTCGTTCACCTGCGTGTCCATGTGATCGATCGCGTCCAGACGCAGCTTCGTCACAAACGTCTTCACGTGAATCGCACCGGCACCGGTCACATTCGGCGTCCGGTTCCAGTGGTCCTCGTGCGGCTTGCGAACGCCAAACGCCTTGATCTTGCTGCTGCTCATCTCCGCGGGGTCCAGCCCGGCCGTGCTCAGATCGCCCGCGTCGATCGGCTCCAACTCATCGTCCACCGTCGACAACTCCACCGCCTCGTCCTCGTCCTCCTCGGGCATCGGCAGGGCCGCGCTCAACAACTCATCGTCCGTCGCATGGCCGTCTTTATCAGGCATCGCAGGTCTCCAATGAAATCAGAAAGGAATCAAACAGACAGGACCTTTAGCTTAAACCCCATCCGCCCCGCAAACAACACCCAATCCACCCTAGAAGCCCACGTCCAACGGGCATGGGCAGCCCTGCTAAGATTAATTAACACCAACCACCCACACCCCGCGCCCGTACGGAGACAGGCATGACCACCGCCGCCACCACCAGCCATTCGCAAGACGCCCTCGCCGCGGTCGATCCCGCCGTCGCCGCCATCATCGACAACGAAGCCAGGCGACAGCAGAACACCCTCGAGATGATCGCCTCCGAAAACCACACCTCCAAAGCCGTCATGGAGGCCTGCGGCTCGGTCATGACCAACAAGTACGCCGAGGGCTACCCCGGCAAACGCTACTACTCCGGCTGCGTCCACCACGACGAGGTCGAACAACTCGCCATCGACCGCGCCTGCGAACTGTTCAACTGCAAGTTCGCCAACGTCCAGCCCCACTCGGGCGCCTCGGCCAACATCGCCGTCCAGTTCGCCCTCTACGAGCCCGGCGACACCTTCGCCGCCATCGAACTCTCCGATGGCGGACACCTCACCCACGGCAGCCCCGTCAACCTCTCCGGCAAATGGCTCAACCCCGTTACCTACAACCTCGTCACCGACGAATCCAAAGACGACTGGGGCTACCTCGACTACGACTCCGTCGATCAGGTCTGCGCTGAGCACAAGCCCAAGGTCTTGATGTGCGGTTACTCTGCATACCCCAGAACGATCGATTTCGCCAGGTTCCGAGAAATCGCAGATAAGCACGGCTGCATCCTATGGGCCGACGTCGCACACATCGCCGGCCTCATCGCAGGCGGAGCACACCCTTCGCCCTTCCCGCACTGCGATGTCGTCACCACCACCACGCACAAGACCCTCCGCGGCCCGCGCGGCGGCCTCATCCTCACCAACGACGAAGACCTCGCCAAGAAGTTCAACAAGGCCGTCTTCCCCGGCACCCAGGGCGGCCCACTCATGCACATCATCGCCGCCAAGGCCGTTGCCTTCGGCGAAGCGCTCAAACCCGAATTCAAAACCTACAACGCTCAGGTCGTCAACAACGCCAAACGCCTGGCTAAAGAACTCAAGGAAAAAGGCTACAAACTCGCATCCAACGGCACCGACAACCACCTCGTCCTCATGGACCTCCGCCCCGTCGACGCCGACCTCACCGGCAAGGACGCCGCGCTCTGGCTCGAACAAGCCGGCATCATCGCCAACATGAACACCGTGCCCAACGAGACCCGCAGCCCCTTCAAAACCTCCGGCATCCGCCTCGGCACCCCCGCCCTCACCACCCGCGGCCTGCTCGAAGACGACCTCGCCGAAGTCGCCGGCCTCATCGACCGCGCGATCCGCAGCAAGGGCGACGAAGCCGTCATCTCGGAAGTCAACAAAGACGTGCTGTCACTTTGTGTACGTTTCCCAATGCATTAGTCATTTGCAATTCCCAATATCGGGAATGAAGTTAATAAAACCGCTATTCTCAAAGTAAGCCGTTGACATCAAGCCAACTTTATGTCAGATTGCTAGCCGGTTTGATTCCACTTAATAACTGTTAGCCCCCATGAGAGAAGCCATCGCACAGTTTCGGGAAGTTCTCGCCGCAACCGATCCTGTTGCGGCAGTAAAGCTCATGCCGGGCCTCTCACGCGACGCCGTTGTCAAACAGATACAACGCCTGCCTTTTCGCATCACACCAGATGCGGTTGAGCTTTACTCTACAATGGATGGTTCGGCTGACGATCCCTTGGAACTGTTACCCGGTTCGTATTTCATCAACCTTGAATCGGCGGTTGATGAGTTTGAACAACTTGCGCCGATGCGTGATGAACTCGACGATATATTTCCTCAACAATATCGTGACAGCGTCCGATTTTTGAGCGACTGGTCCGATGGTGGCTATGCTTTTGGGGCCGTCGAATCCCCAGCTAAAGGCCAAATCGTGGACTGGGTTATTCACGATGAATGGAAGCTAGCTTTCGCTTCGCTTGAGAAGCTGCTAATAACGGCAACCGAATGTCGCAAACGGGGAGTTTTCGGTGACGGTGATATTCCGGACTTCGAACTGTACTACCAGATCGGCCGAGAACTGAATCCCGAGATGGAAACTTGGCTTGAGCAGTCCGGCGATGGGGGCTAACCACCGGCTGCAGTTGACCGGCTGCGCCCGCGATATGATGGTGCTGTCGGTTTGGTGCCTGCTCTCCGCGGGCGGCCGGCAACTGAGCCTTTTACGTTAGGCATCAACATGAGATTCCGGTTGCTCTATTCACACAAGACCCGCGTCGGCACTTTCTATATCGGGCAATCAGAAGATGGACGGTTCCACCCCATCTTTAATGATGAGAGCTTGGGCAGCTATCACAAGGATTGGCAGGCTGCGGAGGACCTCGCGATGAATGTGACTTTCTCAGTCATGCATCCCACTACCGGCGAGTTGCTCGACACCTCCGCTCTCGGCATCCCAGAGCATCCGTCAGAATGGACCCGCGTAAGCAACAGTAGATGATACCTAACCAGCAGCTGCAGTTGACCGGCTGCGCCCGCGATATGATGTGGTTGTCGGCTTGGAGCCCGCTCTCCGCGGGCGGCCGGCAACTGAGCCTTTTACGTTAGGTCACCATGGGCTATCCGGCTGAATTCGCCTTTCTTGAGCCACTGGCTAACCATTGTTTACTTGCTGCCGATGACCAAGCATGCGAGTCGGTTTGGCGAGGCTTGAAACCCGAAATTCAAGACGATCTTCTGATGGCTTTTCGACGTCTTCGTGACGAAGGTCGACTTGAAGCATTTGCATCACGTCAAGGGTTTGACGATACCGAAGCTGCTGGAGAATGTTGGTCAATGGTTATCTTGCTCGACTATCTTGTCCGTACCGCACAAGTCCCACCTGATCTAGCTGGGTGCAATCTGATTGAGTGGGATGATCGCGAGTTCGACGATAACGGCGATGAGTGGTGACCTAACCAATGGCTGCAGTTGACCGGCTGCGCCCGCGATATGATGTTGTTGTCGGTTTGTAGCTTGCTTTCCGCGGGCGGCCGGCAACTGAGCCTTTTACGTTAGCCATCTTCGAGAACGACATACTGAGAACCAAGCATGAAAGCCTCGGACGTTTTTACTCCCGGCCGGCACCCGACATTGACATTCGTCGATGAACACCTACGTGACCATCAACAGCGTCTGAGCGATACCCTCGACGCTGGCTCTATGCTTGTGTCGATCTCTGGCCCTTCCAAATCAGGTAAGACTGTATTCGTCGAACAGTGTCTCGGCATCGGTAATTTGATTCAAGTAACCGGCGCTGGCGTGCAAAGTCCCGACCAATTATGGCAACGCGTGTTCGAGATCATTGGCACTCCACTTGAAACTCAAGAAACAACTACCCATACAACTGGATCAGACACGGGCATATCAGGGAAGGTCGAAGGTAATGCAATCATTGCAAAAGGGGAAGCAGGTGCTTCCCAAACCTGGGCTCGAGGTACCAGTAAATCACGCGTGGAGTCACGTCGGCATGATGCTCTGCAATTACTTCTGAAAGAGCTACCCAACACTGAACTGACTGTATTTATAGATGATTTTCATTACATTCCGCGCGATGTTCAAACAGTATTGGCTCAGCAAATAAAGGAAGCGACGCGAGCTGATATTCGTATAGTTTGTGCTTCAGTGCCATATCATGCAGACGATGTAATTCGTAGTAATCCTGACCTTCGAGGTCGTGTGCTTTCGATCGATCTTGACTTCTGGTCGGGAAACATATTGCGCAAGATAGCCGAGAAGGGCTTTCCCGAATTGAACATTGAGGCTAGCGATCAAGCTATAGAGATGTTCGCGACCGAAGCTGCAGGATCACCGCAGTTGATGCAGTACCTGTGTCTTAATTCGTGCTATGAATTGAATGTTCGAGAGAAGGCTTCGAATACCGTCTCTCTTCCAAAAGAAGATGATCTACTGTCTAGTATCTGCCGGAGGACAGTGCAGTCCACTGACTATGGGTCTGTCGTCGAAAAGATGAAAGAGGGACCGAAGACCCGTGGTTCGGATCGCAAGCTCCATAATACACAATTCGGTTGGCAGGGCGATGTGTATCGACTCCTGACAAAAGCGCTTTCGCTTGACCCTCCACAGCTAACATTTCGATATCCTTCACTAACGAGCAGAATTGAACAGACTTGTGCATCCTCGATCCCCAGTGGTTCAAGTATTACCAGCGCCTGTTACCATACTGCCAACATTATCAACGATACAGTCGGGCACCGAGTTGTAGAGTGGGATGGAGAGAACGATGTGTTCGACGTGCGCGACCCATACCTTGTGTTCTTCCTTCGCTGGTCTGAACTGACAGATGGCTAACCACCGGCTGCAGTTGACCGGCTGCGCCCGCGTTATGATGAGGTTGTCGGTTTGGAGCCTGCTATCCGCGGGCGGCCGGCAACTGAGCCTTTTACGTTAGATGGCAAAGTTCTTCATCCAACCTAATGCGCCTCGCCCTGACTTTCGTCTCGTTATCACATTTCTTTGGGGCGAATTCCACAATGTGGATACCGATGGCGACTCTTACAATCCGGCTAGTCGGGAATGGACCGATCTTTACTGCCAAAACCGTGAGTGTCCACGGGAAGTGTTCAGCGTTACACCCGATGGTGAGTCGCCGCTAATCTTGGCAGTCGAATCAGACACACCCGCGCTAGCAGCGAGAGTGGCTTACTTCTTGGCGACAGAAACAAAGGCGAGCATCTCCCTAAGCCCTCACGGACCTTGGAAAGACGCCAGGGGGCTGCGTGACGAAATGGGCGATTTTAATCTTGCGGCAGCTACTGCACGCGCGGAAGCAAGCTGTTGACGTCGCTCATCGTTGGAGAATCCGTATCCCAACCTCTCTGGGGGTAGTGCCATCTAACCACCGGCTGCAGTTGACCGGCTGCGCCCGCGATATGATGGGGTTGTTGGTTTGGAGCCTGCATTCCGCGGGCGGCCGGCAACTGAGCCTTTTACGTTAGGCGACCAACACCATGAAACTCGGGGTTTATGTCTGGGGAACCGTTACAGTAGTAGTTGCCGGGTGCCACATAGCAGCCCGAAGGGTGCTATGTGCGAGCCTCTCTTGATCGATTTAAGACCATTTGCACACAGCACCCTTCGGGCTGCGGTGTGGCACCCAAGCAACAACCCATGCGCACAGGGCCCGGATCAGTTAGACCCGGATTCGTTATCAGTAACCGATCTTTCTGAAATCCGCGTGCATCCCTGTCCATCTGTGGTTACAAACCTGCCTTGCTTGGCGGGCTTGGCGGCCTTGGCGTCTTGGTGGTTCAATCCCGGCTGATCCGGCTTTGTCCGTTGCGGCGGGGCGAGGGTGATCGGTCTTTGGGTGGACGGCCTGCGCCTTGAGACGAGCGCCGCCGCGCTTTGGGGCGTAGGTCCGAGGACTTCCGGGGGCCCGGGGTGGACAAGCCCGCGGTGATTCGTCCGTCGAGGCGTTGCTCGACGGCTATCGGATGCAACACCGGCACGGGTCGTCAGGCGAGCGGCTGGTCCCAGCGGGTGTTGCCGGGGTGCGGGTTGGCCTGGTTGAGTAGGTCGATGCCGCGCTGCACCGAGGCTTCGCAGCGCTCGGTCAGCTCGCGCACCTGCTTGCGGCTGGCGCGCTTGTCCGCGACGAAGTCGCACAGCGGGATCGGCTCATTGAACCGCACGAAGGCCGCGCGCTCCGCGATCGGCGGCATCATCTTGCGGTACAGGTCCTCCGCCAGTTTCTCGCTGGTCTCCTCCACCCGATCCAGCGTCGGGCGCGACGCCGCGTAACGATCCGAGTAACTCGCCAGCCGAAGTGCGAGCATCGCCTCGTCCGCCCACGTCGCCGCCGCGGCGTGATCCGCCACGCGATCCGGATCCGTCCGCACCTCGTGGATCACCTGACGCGCCCGACGCACCCGCGCCTGCAGCGTCGCGCCCGGCTTCGCTTTCGCGTCGAGTTTCGCCTCCAGCTTGTCCATCACCACGCCCCCGGCGTGTTCGATCAGCGAATGAAAATCGTCGGCCTCGGGCGTGTCCAACCCCCGCAATTTCAGGTTGCGATGCAAGAGTGCCACCCCGATCCGACGCATCGCCTCGATGGGCTCGTCCGCGCTCGCCGCGTCGACGCCCACCGCCTTCGCGAGCTTATCCAATCGCGCCGCGACCTTCGATCGGCAGTCGGTCCGATGCGTCGCCTTGATCGACACCGGCACCGCCAGGACGCGCTGGCCACGGTCTTTGAGTTGATGCGCTGCGCGCAGCGCGAGAAACGCCGCGCCCTCGCTGAACGGCGTGACCCGGTCGTTCTCCAGGTACACGTTGCCCTCGGGGAAGACGACCAGCGCGTGCTGCCCGGCGTCGAGGATACTCAGCGCGGTCTTCATCGCGCGCGGGTCCGACCCTTCGCGATCGACCGAGAACGCGCCGAGGCGCTGCATCACGAACGCGTCGATGCGCGAGCGCAGGAAGACGTCGTACGCCGCCATGGTCTGCGTGGTGAGACGGGCGCGGCGTGCGGCCTCGAGCATGATGGCCGCGTCGGCGTGGGTCGGGTGGTTGGGCACGAGCACGAGCCGATCGCCGGGCTGTCGGAACTGATCGAGCGTCTCCGTGCCGTGCAGGTCGAGGGACTTGATCCGCTTGACGCGGGGGAGGAATCGCTTGCGGTTGTAGAGGTTGAGCACCCACCGCCAGGCCGCGGTGTCGCGGGGCGGGTAGTCGCGGTACGGCTCGTCGCAGAAGTCGAGCATGGTTGTATGTTCCGGCAAAATGAGAGGGCTTGCTTTCGGAATCAAAAGATCGGATAATGTTAGGTATCGGAGGCCGCGTGATGTTGGATTGGCTCTTCTTGGATATGGACAACTACTTCGCCTCGGTCGAGCAGCAGGCCCGGCCGGAGCTGCGCGGCAGGCCCGTGGGCATCCTCCCTGTCATGAGCGAGGGCTCGTGCTGCATCGCGGCGAGCTACCACGCCAAGCGCCGCGGGGTGAAGACCGGCACGCGGGTGTACGACGCCCGCAAGCTCTGCCCGGACATCGCGTTCGTCGCGGCTCGGCCGGATTACTACGTCAAGGTTCACAAGGAGATCCTCGCGGCGGTGGACACGGTCGTGCCGATCGACAAGGTGTGGTCGATCGACGAGATGGCGGTGAAGCTGTTGGGCGAGGAGCGCGAGCCGTCGGCCGCGCTGGCGATCGGCCGGCGGGTCAAGCGGGTGGTGGCGGAGCGCGTCGGCGAGGTGATCACACGACACGTGATCGCCCGGCCGGACGCCAAGATGCTTTCCCTCTTCCTGGGCTGAGAGACAGACGAATGAGTGCATTGGGAATGATCGAAACGCGTGGCCTGGCGGCGGCGGTAGAAGCCCTGGACGCGATGCTGAAGACGGCGGACGTGACGTTTGCCGGGCAGAAGCGGGTC
>JBMYUK010000101.1:0-8121 GCA_049605275.1 Phycisphaeraceae bacterium | reverse complement strand
ATGCATTACAACCTGGTCCACCCGGACGGCAAGGACTCGTTCATCATCAGCGCGGGCACGCTCAACGACCGCTGGGACGACGCTCGGCCGAAGCTCGAAGCGATCATCGCCACGATCGCCCTCGGCCTCGGCAATGCGGACAAAGCGGAAGCGTCGGACGAAGCGGAGTAACGACGATGCCAACCTACGAATACTATTGCCCGGCGAATCGGCGGACGTTGGAAGTGATGCACGCGATGTCGCGTCGCGTGTCGACGTGGGGCGAGCTGTGCGCATTGGCCGACGCCGAGCCCGGGTCGATCGACCCCGACGAGCCGGTCGAGAAGCTGCTGAGCGCGGGGATGATTGTGAGGGGCGAGAAGCAGCCCGATCTCGACTGCGGAGCGCCGGGCGGTTGCTGCGGCGGCGGCTGCGCGATGCCGTGATCGGTTTGGCTGAAGATCGATTGCTTGCATCTCGCGCTACAAACGCACGCCGGTCGCGCGCTCGATGCGCAGGATACAGGGGTCGCAGACGGTGTCGCCGACTTCGGTGGGCATGAGGTCGTCGATGAGGTCGGTGGTCTTGATGAGGTGATCGAGGGTGTGCCAGCGGCCGTTGTGGCTCAGGCGGTTGCACAGGCCGCAGTGCTGCAACTCAGAGCGGCGCTGGTGCGGGGCGTGGGCGAGGTAGACCGCCCGGCTTTGGCTCTGTTCATGCAGCACCTCGCTTAGGAAACGCACCACGCCGCGCGGCCCGGGCAGCAGGCTCATCCGCATGTAGCGGATCGTGCAAGGGCTGTCGCCGCGGTAATCGAAGGCGAGCTTGCGGCCCGAGCGCCGGACCTCTCGGATTAGCGTGTCGTAGAGTCGCTGGGTCGCGCCGCCGTGGACGAAGTCCCAGAGCAGTCGGCCGATGACCCGGTCTTCGTCCAGCCCCGCGGCCATCCTCCGCCGAGCGCACGCCGACCACGGCGGACAGACGCGCACGATGCGGTCGCCGTGGTCCAGGAGATAATCCAGATTGGCTCGGCCAGAGCCGACGCGACTGACCACAGAAAACCCCGTTCGACTTGTACATACAGACAGAAATGAATCAGAGCGATGCGCCGACCGCGTCAAGCAGCGGGATCGATAGGACAAACGGGACACCGCTCGGACGAAATGAACATTCAGCATAGTTGACCGGCGGGTTCGATTGCAAGACTTTTTATACGCGGGCTGCATCGGCCGCTGTTGAGGGCTTAAAGAAGGGCTTGGCACAAAGCATCCAGGCGATTGATCGACGTGCGTGTTGCCCAGCGTTTCACTGTAATTCGCATCGCCCAGGGTCATCTTGCTTAGGAACGCCACGCGGTACCATCACGCGTCAAGAGTCTTAATAATGCTGAGAACCCATTCGCTACTTGTGCTCGGCCTCGTCGCGGGCGTCGGTTTCGCGACGCTGAGCTTTCACCGAGACCGCGATGCGTCGGACCGCGGTCAAGCGGTACCGACGCTCGGCATCGCCGATCGGCCGACGGACCAGACGCCGCTGTCGTTTAACCGCGACATCCGGCCGATCCTCTCGGATAAGTGCTTCGCCTGCCACGGCCCGGACGCCAACGCCTCGGACAAGATGGGCGGCTTTCGCCTCGACAGCCGCGAGCACGCCACCGCCCCCGCCAAAGCCAGCGGCAAGGTCCCGATCGTCCCCGGCGACGCGGCGAACTCGGAAATCATCAAGCGCATCACGTCGGCTCGGCCCAATCTCGTCATGCCGCCGCCCAGCGCGCACGCGTCGGTGACCGACGAAGAGATCGCGCTGCTCAAGCGCTGGATCGACGAGGGTGCCGCGTACGAAGGACACTGGGCGTATCGGTCGCCGACCAAGCCGGCGGTACCCGAGCCGAGCGATCGCCTGGCCGACTGGGTACGCAATGACATCGATCGCTTCGTCGCGGCTCGGCTCGACCGGGCCGGGCTATCGCCGTCGCTCGAGGCCGACCGCGCGACGCTGATTCGCCGGGTCTCGCTGGACCTGATCGGCCTGCCGCCGACGCCCGAGGAGATCGACGCGTTCGTCGCCGACGATTCGCCGAACGCCTACGAACGACTGGTCGATCGTCTGCTCGCCAGCCCGCACTTCGGCGAGCGCCTCGCGCTGATCTGGCTCGACGCGGCGCGCTACGCCGACACGATCGGCTATCAGCTCGATCACTACCGCAACAGCTGGCCGTACCGCGACTACGTCATCCAATCGTTCAACGAAAATAAGCCTTACGACGACTTTCTGATCGAACAACTCGCCGGTGACTTATTGCCCGGCGCGACCGACGAGCAGGTGCTCGCCACCGCGTTCAACCGGCTGCACATGATGAACCACGAGGGCGGGTCGATCGACGAGGAGTTTCGCGTCACCGCCGTCGCCGACCGCATCGAAACCGTCGCCACCGTGTTCATGGCTCAGACCTACAACTGCGCGATGTGCCACGATCATAAGTACGACCCCACCACGCAGCAGGATTACTTCAACCTCTTCAAATACTTCCACTCGATCGACGAGCGCGGCATCTGGACCAATCGCCCGGAGCGTGCGGCGGCCTACGGTGATCGGCTCGACTGGTATACGCCGGCCCAGCGCGCATCGCTTGCTCAAGCCCGGTCCGAACTCGACGATCTTCTGCGTCGCGAGGCACAAGCCGTCCCCGACCTCGAGAAGCAGCAGGACCAGTGGGAGCAGGCCCTGCGTGCGCGATACGGCGTGCGATGGGTCGAGGCCGAGCTCACCGACGCGAAAAGCACGCAGTTCGACGCCGGCTTCGACATCAAGCCGGACGGCTCGGTGCTGCTGACCAATCGCGACGTGCCGGCCAACGAGAACTTGACCCTGTCGTACGAGACGGCAGCGACCGGACTTCGGCTGATCAAACTCGACGCGCTGCCCGATCGAAACAACAACGGCTGGTTGGATCGGGGCTACCGAGGCAACGCTCAGCCGACCCACATCCAACTCACGGTCACCTCGCTCGCCGATCCGTCCAAACAGCAGCAAGTCAAGCTCGAGTGGGCCTGGGGCACGCAGTCCAATCGGGACAAGAGCGGGAAGTTGCTCGGGCCCATGAACCTGCTCGAGCCGGGTCGGCCGGGTTGGAGCACGGGGACGCGCGAAGACCCCGCCGCGCAGACGCTGTTGCTGGTGGCGGATGAGCCGTTCGGATTCGAAGGCGGCAGCGAGCTGAGCGTCTTCATCGAACACCAGGCGGGCGGGCGTCAAACACTGGGGCGAGTCAGAGTTGGCTTTGCTCAGGCGGATCGCTCCGTCGTACAGGCGATGCCCCTCGTCTTCGGCGACTGGTATCAGGCCGGCCCTTATAAGGAAGACACGTTCGACGAAGCCTTCGGCAAAGCCTACGGCCCCGAGGCGGGCGACCAGCCGATCGACCCGAAAGGCGATCACCCCTGGGAACACAAACCCCGCTACATCCAAGGCCAGGATCATCGCCTGGTCTTCCGACGAGCCGCGTACTATCTCGGGCAAACGATCGTCTCGCCGGATCAAAGAACGGCGCGATTGACCCTGGGTTACGCAAACGGCGTGCGCGCTTTCCTAAACGGAGAAGAGATCTATACCTTCGCGGCCTCCGGCAACGAAACCAAAGACGACAAGCACGCAATCGAGCTCGACTTGAATCTCCGCGCCGGCGACAACAGACTCGTCTTGAAGTTTGTCAACACCCGCCACCTGCCCACCGACTTCAACTGGTCGATCGCAGACGGCACAGATACCTCGATGACGCTCGGCCTCATTCCCGAGAAACGCCGCACCCCCGCGGGACAGGATGCCCTGACCGAGCTGTTCCGCAGGGGCCGCTCGTCGTTTAGTGGCTTGCTGGAGGCTGCCCAACAAAAGGTCAACGCAATCGAGGACGCGGCGGTGCCCGTCTCGATCATGAAGGAACTGCCCGAGCCCAAGCCGATGTACCTACTCTCGCGCGGGGCGTACAACAAGCCGATGAAGGACAAGCCGGCGAAGCTGGAGCTGCCGAGTTTTATCGATCTGCCGCTGCCCGAGGGCGCTCCGAACAACCGGCTCGGCTTCGCGAAGTGGCTCGCCCGACCCGACCATCCACTGACCGCACGCGTCCACGTCAATCGGCTCTGGCAGATGCTCTTCGGCACGGGGATCGTCGCCACCGTCGAAGACTTCGGCAGCCAAGCCGAGTGGCCGAGCCATCCGGAGCTGCTGGACTATCTCGCGGTCGAGTTCGTCGCGTCCGGCTGGGACCAGAAGGCTCTTATCAACCGCATCGTGACGAGCGCGACGTATCGCCAACAAGCGACGCGTAACCTCGCCGCCGCCGAGGTCGACGCCGACAACCGATTGCTCAGCTACTTCCCCCGGCTGCGCCTGCCCGGCGAACTGATCCGCGACCACGCGCTCGCCGCGTCGGGACTGCTCGTCGATACCGTCGGCGGGCCGAGCGTCAAGCCGTACCAGCCGCCGGGGCTCTGGCGCGAGGTCTCGATGGGGCCGCGGTCCAATACCAACGTCTTCAAACGCGACGACGGCGACAAGCTCTACCGCCGAAGCCTCTACACCTTCATCAAACGCAAGAGCCCGCCCCCGCAATTGCAGACCTTCGGCACGCCCAATCGCGAATCCTGCACCGTCAATCGAGGCCAAACCAACACGCCGCTCCAGACCCTCGTGCTCTGGAACGACGAGCAATTCCTCGAAGCGGCCCGCGTCCTCGCGCAGCGCACCCTCGCCACCGACGCCGACGACGACACCCGGCTCGTCTCGATCTACCGGCGAGCGACCGGCGCCGCCCCGGACGAGCCCGCGCTCGACGTCCTCCGAGACGCGCTCCGACACTTCCGCGACCGATACACCCGATCCCCCGACGACGCCGCGGCACTACTCAAGCAAGGCGAGCACCCCCTGCCCGCGACGTACGAACCGGCCGAGCTCGCCGCGTGGATGATGGTCGGCAACACGGTCCTGTCGCTCGACGAAACGATCGTCCGAGACTAAGCGCCATACGAAACCCGTTTAGAGTTTGCTCAACGCTATAGCCGCGATGCTATGCATCGCAGGCAAAGCATGACACGCTTATCGCGCGTGACCGGCGATGCGTAGCATCGCGGCTATGCTTCGATTCAAACGCGAAGTTTCAAAATGTGGTTCGTATAAGCCCGCAGTCAAGTCGTCACCCCGTGCTACCGCCCGACCCCTTCGCCGCATCGGTCGGCTGACCGCCTTCGGTCGAGCGGCGCGACGCGATGCTACGGCCATTCACCACGACGTCGGTTCCGAGCCGCCAACTCGACACGCCGCACCGTTGACAGTCCGGCAGGCTGGCACCGTTCTCAGCAATCGTCTTGCGGTACCAGTGATAAGAGTCTTTCGGGATCCGGGTCTGCGACGCGTAGTCGACATAGATCAGGCCGAAGCGATCCTTGTACCCCTCGGCCCACTCGAAGTTATCCATGATCGACCACTGGAAATACCCCTCGACCGGGATGCCCTCGTCGCACGCGCGCCGCACAAACGATAGATAGCGCGTGAGAAAATCGATCCGGTTGGGGTCGTGCACCTCGCCATCGACCGAGACCCAATCGTGACAGCTCAGCCCGTTCTCGGTGATCAGCAGCGGGCTGTCGTATCGCTCGTGAAAGAACCGACAGGCCCAGTACAACCCGTCGGGCGTCACCGGCCACTCCATCGCCGTCACCGGGTGCCCCTCCGGATACGCGACCGACTCGACGCCGCCGTCCGCGCCGGCCCGGACCCGACCCGCCTGATACAGGTTGAACGCGCAGAAGTCGATCGGCTCGCTGATGAGCTTCATGTCTTCCGGCCGAACCGCCGGCATGCTGTCCAAACGCGCGCTGACCGCCGCCTCGGGATACCGCCCGAAAAACACCGGGTCCAGCCACCACGTCGAGTTGAACAGCGACTCGGTCGCGCCCTCGAAGGTCGCGCGTCGGGCCGCCTCGATATCGACCGCACGCTCGGTCTCCGGGATCGACACGATGCCCACGGGCGCAAACCCGACGCGCGGCGATCGCCTGGCGTGTTCGCGGATGACCCGCACCGCTCGACCGTGAGCCATCAGCGCGTTGTGCCCGATCTGCAGGATGTCCGACGTCGGCAGCTTCAGGCCCGGCGCGTGCTCGCCCGTCTCGTGACCCAGCAACACGAAACACTGCGGCTCGTTCAGCGTGATCCAGTGCGTCACCCGGTCAGACAGGCGATCGACGACCACCCGCGCGTAATCCGCGAACCAGCGCACGATCTCCGGGTTCATCCAGCCCCCGCGCT
Source organism: Phycisphaeraceae bacterium (assembly GCA_049605275.1). Lineage (GTDB taxonomy): Bacteria > Planctomycetota > Phycisphaerae > Phycisphaerales > Phycisphaeraceae > JAHQVV01. Next base: position 1,836 of record JBMYUK010000101.1, on the reverse strand, counting down.
TGTGCAGTTTCAGCGGAAGGTCCCAGTGAAACAACGTGACATAGGGCTCGATCCCCGCGGCTAAAAGCTCGTCCACCAGTTCGTCGTAAAACGCCAGGCCCGGCTCGTTCACCTCGCCCGCCCCCTCGGGGATCACGCGTGGCCAGGCGATCGACAACCGATACGCCCCGAGCCCGAGCGCTTTCATCAGCGCGACGTCCTCCCGCCAGTGCTCGACGTGCAGGCACGCGCGCTTGCCGTCGTGGCCTTGATAGACCTTGCCCGGCGTCGCGCAGAACATATCCCACACGCTCTCGCCGCGCGGCACGTCGCGCGTCGTCCCTTCGATTTGAAACGCCGCCGCCGCCGCGCCCCACACAAAGTCATTCGGAAAAGCCATCGATTCGCCCTTGTTTCAAACCCCACTCATCGCCGCGGACTCGAGTCGCGCGGCGTCCGACGCGGTCACTCGTCTTCGCCCTTTACATAGCGGATGTCGTCGAGGAAAAACGTCACCGGCCGGCCCTGGCCTTCGAGGGACCAGAAGAAGCCGGTCTTGATCCGACGAAGGTCGACGTCGCTTCCGATCTCGATGCGGTATCGACGCCAATCGTCGGTCAGCCGCACCGCTTTGCGCTCGGCCTTGCCCGAGTCGGCGAACTTCTTATCCGAGCCGAGCAGACCGAAGCCGAAGTTGACGACTTCGCCGCCCGACGCGCCGCGCGCCCAAAACTCGAGCGCCGACGCACCGGTCAGGTCGTAGCCGCCGGCCCGGTCGCCCCAGTCGCCGATCGGGTCTTGCCAGACGACGCCCCCCCATTCGTCGCCGGCAAGATAAGACACCCGGATGCAACTCACGCCGTTCTTCGGATCGTCAACGTGGCCGAGGTCGACCTTGATCGCGTCGAGGTTGCCCATGTACCCCGCGGGGATCCAAGGCATCTTATGCCCGCCTTCTTCGTACACCGCCGCGGGCAGGTCGAGCTTCGTGCCCGGCGCGATGCCGACCACCGGTCGATCCTCGTCGCCCGCTTGCGGGCCGGCGTACAGCGGCAGGTTCGCCACGGCCGCGTTGCCCGCCGGGTCTTTCACGATGACATAGACCCGGTAGATGCCGCCGTCCTCGGGCAGCGTCAGCGTCGCGCCCTCGGGTCCGCTGGAGACGATCTGTTCGGGGAACGCCGGCGGTGCATCGACCTTGTCGCCGCCGGTGAGGTACGTGTGCGCGTCGCGCATCAGCGACCATTCGTAGGTCAGCGCTTCGGCCTCGGGGTCGTCGGCGGCGAGTTCGATCGACACCTGCGCGCCGGGCTTTTGCTCGTAGGTCGACGCGATCGCGAACGATCGAATCACCGGGCAACGATCGTTCGGCGGCTTGCCGGACCACGCCTCGGCCATCGCGTCGACCGCGGCGAGCTTACTTCCGTCCGGCAGGAACATGCCGAACCAGGTCTTGGTAAACTCCATCTTGTTTCCCCACAGGAATGCGTAGGAGCCGAGGCAGAGGTCCCGCTCGGCACTCAGCGCACGGTAACTGTTTGAGTAGGAAGCCGCCTTGGCGGTGCTGGTGGCCTCCTTCTTCAGTCCGAGTTTGTCGACAGGTACTTCCCATGGGCCGAAGGGGCCGAACTCTGTGGCGATGAACGGCTTGGCGCCCCCGAGTTCGCGGTAACGTTTCGCCAAGGATGTCGCTTTGCCGTACGCGTTGACGCCAATGATGTCGATGCTCGGGCACAACTTGTGAATTGCCTCGACTCGTCGTCCTCCCAGTTCCGCGATCACGGTCATCGTCGGGTGATTTGGATCCAGCTGCTTGACCATCGCGGCAAGTGATTCGATGTGTTGCCAGATCGCGGG
>JBMYUK010000100.1:0-8127 GCA_049605275.1 Phycisphaeraceae bacterium | reverse complement strand
CGTCTCCCGCTACACCGTGCTGTTTGCATCTGTTGCATGGACATCAGCAAGCCGAAAAAAGGATTGATAAGGTTCGCCCTGATCGCTTTTGCCAGCGGTCCAGGTCATCGCGGTTGTGGATTTTTGTTGCGCGTACTGCAAGCCGTGCTTGATCGAGGTCCATCAATCGAACCCGTGCACGCTCACGAAGTGCCCCGGCTCGCCCGGGACCGCTTTGAGCGGCGGACGATCCAACAAACTCGAGCGCGTCACGAACTCGACGCCTTCCATGGCCTCGGCGTTCATCTCGGCCTTCTCCTCGGCCGTCGCTTCGATCGAGTGGCTTCGACCCTCCGCCTCGTCCGCGAAGAAACTGATGGGGCTCGGTACGTCGCCCAGCAGCATGATCCGCTTTTTCGTTCGGTTCGGATCGGGATTCGGCGCCGCCGACAAGAGCGCCCGCGTGTACGGATGGATCGGGTTGTTGTAGAGCGTGTCTCGGTCGGCGATCTCAACGATTTTACCTAAGTACATCACCGCGATGCGATCGCAGAAGTGCTCGACCACCGCGAGGTTGTGCGCGATGAAGAGGTAGCTGAGGTTGAATTCGTCCTTGAGGTCCTGCATCAGGTTAAGAACCTGGCTCTGCACGGAGACGTCGAGCGCGGAGACGGGCTCGTCGCAGACGATGAAGCGCGGGCCCAGCGCGAGGGCGCGGGCGATGCCGATGCGCTGCTTCTGCCCGCCGGAGAATTCGTGGGGGTATCGGTCGTAGTGCTCGGGCTGGAGGCCGACTTTTTTCAGGAGATCGCGGACGCGGTTTTCCAGTTCGCTGCCGCCGCAGACCTTGTGGACCTTGAGCGGCTCGCCGATGATTCGGCCGACGGTCATGCGGGGGTTGAGCGAGCCGCCGGGGTCCTGAAAGATGATCTGCATCTCTTTGCGGAGTTGCTTCATGCGCGACGCGCCGGCGGCGAGCACGTCCTCGCCGTCGAAGTCGACCGAGCCGGCGGTCGCATCGATCAGTCTCAGGATGGACCGGCCGACGGTGGACTTGCCGCAGCCCGACTCGCCGACGAGCCCGAGCGTCTCGCCCTGGTGGACGGTGAAGCTGACATCGTCGACGGCCTTGACGTTGCCGACCTGCGTGCGCAGGAGGCCGCGCTTCACGGGAAAGTACGTCTTGAGGTTTCGGACCTGTAGAAGCGGCTTGCGCGTCGGTGCGTCGGCGTTCGCGGCGGAATCGGTAGCGGGCAGAGCGGTGGTCATCGCCTCATGATACCTCGGCCGGATCGATCAGAAGTCGAATCGCATGTCGAGGGTTTCGTACCGCCACCGCCCGTCCTTGATCCGCCAGCGCTTGATCGTCGCGGTGAACGAATCGCCTTGCACGCGATCGAGCGCCTGCGCGAAGCTGTCGAGGTCGTACACGGCCCAGCCGTCGATGGCGGTGATGACAAACGGCGTCTCGAGGGCGAGGCCGCGATCGACCAGCCGGACGAGCACGCCGTGGGTGAAGGGCTGGCCCATTCGGCCGGCGATGCCGGGGGTGAACGTCTCGAACCGGCTGATGCCCGCGGCGGTGGCGGGGTTGTCTTCGAGGGCTTCGAACGGGTTGTCGAGTCGCGCCGGCTGATTGAATCGGCCCAGCTCGCGCGGGTCTTCGACGAGCAGCATCTTGAGGGTGCGCACCTGTCCGCGGCGCCAGATCCTGATCGGGATCTCTTTGCCGGGCGGGTGGCTTGAGACGGCGATGCGGAGTTCTTCGCCGGTGGCAACGGGCTTGCCGTCGACGTGGGTGATGATGTCGCCGACCTGCATGCCGCTGTCGAAGGCCGGGCCGCCGGGCACGGGTTCGCAGAGCACGCCGTCGCCTTCGAAGCCGATCTCCTGCCGCGTGGCGAAGTCGATGTCGTTGACGAAGACGCCGATGTAGCCTCGTCGGACTTCGCCGTTTTCGATGAGTTGTTCGACGACGTTGACGATCTGGTCGATGGGGATGGCGAACCCGAGGCCGGAGAACGTGGCGGCGGGGTTGCCTTCGACGGCGATGGCGGTGTTCATGCCGAGGACCTCGCCGCGGACGTTCGTCAGCGGTCCGCCGGAGTTACCGGGGTTGATCGCGGCGTCGGTCTGGATGAAGTTCTCGTAGCTGTTGATGCGAACGTCGTGGATGCGTCGGCCGGTCGCGCTGACGATGCCCTGGCTCATCGAGAACTCGAACTGAAACGGCGAGCCGAGCGCGAAGACGATCTCGCCCTGCACCGCCGGCTCGGTGGCGAGCGCCGCGGGGATCAGCCCCTTGCGATCGATCTTGAGGACCGCGATGTCCGACTTCGGGTCCGTGCCAACGATCGTCGCGCGGTACTCCCCGCCGTCGTCGAATCGGACGACCGCCTGCTCGGCCGCGCGGGTGAGCACGTCCGACACGACGTGGTGGTTGGTGATGATGAAGTCGCGATAGGCGCTCGGGTCGTTTCGAAAGTCGTCGTAGTGTCGATACACCCAGCCCGAGCCGTTGCCCGCGTTGGTCAGTCGCCCGGTCGCGGGGCTGCGGACCAGGAGCGTGATGCTCGTGACGCTCGGGCGCACGACCGTAGCGACATCCTTAAACGCATCGGACATCGTCGACAGCGTGGGATTATCGACAAGTGCCTTGCGGACCTGCTCGATCTGAGCACCTTCGTACGATCGCGCGATCTGCCGCACCATCGCCGGCCCGACCGCCATCGCCAGCACCAGCGTCGCGAGCAAGAGCAGCGTCGGTCCATACCAGCGGATTCGGGTCATGGGAATCATCTCTTTTTCAAAGAAACCGGCTCAGGAAGTCTATCTCACGCGGCCAAGGATTCAAGCTATTCAATACAGAAACGCTAGTCTTGGCCGTTTGTCAGCGGTAAACTGCGTGCAAATAGTGAAACGGAGCGAAACGATGGTGAGCACGAAAGCGACGGTTCGGAAAGTCCTGGACAATTTGCCGGACGATTGCACATTTCATCAGGTGATGGACAGGCTGTCTTACATCGAAGCGATTCAGCGTCGTCTAACGTTGGCGTCGCGGGAAGACGCGGTCACGGTCAGCCAGGAAGACATCGAGCGAAAGGTGGCCCGTTGGCTGTCACCGTCCGATGGTTAAACGAGGCCGAGCGCGAGTTGGACGACATCTGGCACTACGTCTCGCAACAATCTCCCTAAAACGCTGCGGCAATTGTCGCACGCCTGACGCAAGCCGCCCGAGACCTAGGTCATGATCCGCTCTCGGGCCACGTCGTACCGGAGTTCGAGAATGAAGCCGTGCGCGAATATCCGGTCTGGCCATTTCGAGTGGTGTATCGCGTGTCAGAAGCGGGCGTCCTGATCCTCTCGATCGTCCATGGCTCGCGCGTGATGCCGGATGACATCCGGGATCGCAGTTAGCGATCCGAAGACTTCGCAAGACCGACGCGATCACTAAGGCTCACGTTTTCATCTGGTACACCCCGCCGTCGGCGAGGTATCGGCCGCGCTCGACCTGATCGCACCACTGACGCGCGGCGTCCCGGATCGCCTCGCCCAACTGAGCCATCGGCGGGGCGAACGGCGGCTGCCAATCGCTCTGACCCAACAGGTCCTGCAGCACCACCACGTGCCCATCGCACCCCGGCCCGGCTCCGCAGCCGACCACCGGCACGCGCTCGCCGCTGCGCGGATGACGCGCCTTCGCCACGATCCGCTCGCTCACGCCGTCCGGCACCGCCTCGACCAACAACGCCGTCGCCCCCATCGCGATCATCAGCTGCGCCGTATCTACCAGCACATCCGCCTCACGCGCCGTGCGGCCGGCCGACTTATAGCCGCCGTCCAAACGAACCTGCTGCGGGCGACTGCCCAGATGCGCCACGACCGGCACGCCCGCCTGAGACAGTTTCTCGACCAGCGTCGCGTGGCTGCCGTCGACCTCGAGCTTCACACAGTCGGCCCCGGCGTCCTGCATGAACGCGATCGCGTTGCGGACCGCCTCCGCCTCGTCAGCCTGGTAGCTGCCAAACGGCATGTCCGCCATGACCAGCGCCTCGGGCGCCCCGCGCCGCACCGCCGCGGTCAGTTCGAGCATAAACGGCATCTTCGCCGGCAACGTCGAGTCGTGCCCGAGGATCAGCTGCGCCGCCGTATCGCCGACGAGAAAACTCGTCACCCCCCCACGCCACAGCCACTTCGCCGTCGTCGCGTCGTAGCACGTCAGCATCGCGAAGCGCTGCCCCGCCTCCGCCCACTTCCGCCAGTCGCGCAGCGTGATCCGCCGGTCCGGCCGCTTCGTCGTGTCCATCGCTGTCGTCATCGCAGCATTGTAGTCGACGCGATAGGACGGTCGGTCTAGGTATACAGCGCCATATTCACAGTTAGCCGCAAAGCAAGGCAGGCCAATGGGACCACAGATCGTCACGGATGCACCGGGTTTAGTGCAATGGCATCGGACGTCCGTGTGTATCGGTGTGCATCTGTGGTTTCGAACATGCTTTGCTCTCCGGCCCCTGCGAACGCGGAGGTCAAGACCTCAGCCAACCCTTATGACCGCTACCGCTTACCACGCCCCCGCAGGCGCTAAACCCGCCGCGCCCAACCCCCGATAAAACAGCAGAGGCATCACCCAGAGGACCCGCGATGTCCGTGACCACTCATCCGTTCCGCGTCGTCGGGGTCAATACCCAGACGGGCAAAGACGTCTCGATCGTGATCGACGCCGCGACCAAGGCCGCCGCCGAGGTCAAGGCCGAGCAACTGCATATCGAGACGACGCACATCGTGCGCATCAAGGAAGAAACGCCCGTCCCGCCCGACGAACACGAACTTTTTTCGACCGAGGCCGCCGAAGCGCTGGCCGGCAAACCCACCGCAAGCCTCATCGAAGAGGTCACCGCCCACGAGCCGCACGAGCCCGAGCCGACCGCGCACAAGCCCACCCCAATACGACCCGAGCCCGCCGCCGTCGTCGCCGCCATCGCCAGGCCGACCTACGCCGCGCCCGCCAATTCCCGCGACAAACCCGCCGACGCTGTCTCCGGCCTGCGCGCCTTCGGCCTCGTCCTCGTCGTGCTACTCGGCATCAGCGCCGGGGCCTACTTCGTCCTCGTCCACCAGCCCAACGCGCTCAACGCACAGGAGCCCGAACTCGTCTTCGGCCAAGACCTCTTCAGCGACGTCATCACCCCCAAGACAAGCAACAACAACCCCGCCCCGCTCCGCGACGCATTCGAGGACCTAACCAACCGCAACACCCCCGCGCAAAAACGACCGCCCATCGCCGAAGAACAACAACGAATCATCAACGATCGGGCCGACGCACCCAAGCCGACCGACGCACGACTCGCCCTCGACTCGGTCGTCACCACCAACACCGGCCGATTCGCCGTCATCAACGGCAAGCTCTACAAAGAAGGCGCCGACCTCGGCAGCGCAAAACTCGTCAGCGTCGCTAACGACTGGGTCCTCATCGAACGCGACGGCAAACAAATCACCCTGAACATGCAAGACACCGACTAACGGTCAGAGCGTCGAGCGATACGCCGGCGACGCGTCACCCCGCCGCGATCGGATGGAGATACCCGACCGGCCGCTCGCGCGTCTGATACTCGGGGAAGAAATCCGTCTTGTCCGCCTCGAAGCCGAAGAGCGCGTACAGCGCCTCGGCGAAGACCAGCCGGAAGTCAACGTGCACCGGCAGATCGCGGTTCTGATAGAGATTCTGCTTCTCCAGCCCGGTGTACTTGCCGTACAGCCGCCCGCCCTTGACCATCCCGCCGACCGCGAGCATGAAACCGCCCCGGCCGTGGTCCGAGCCGTTGTTGCCGTTCTCGTAGACCGTCCGCCCGAACTCGGACATGACCAACACCAGCGTCTTATCCATGTGCGCGCCGAGGTCGTCGTGGAACGCACGGATCGCCTCGGCCAACACCGTCAGCATGTTCGCCATCGTCCCGGTCGAGCCGCCCTGATACGCGTGGTGATCCCAGCCGTTGTAATCCACCGCGGCGACTTCCAGGCCTTCGCCGGCTTTGATGACCTTGGCGACGTCGGCGAGCTGTCGCGCCAGTCGAGAGTCCGGATACTTGCCGTCGCTCTGCCCACGCACGATGCCGTTGAGGTGCCGGAGTTTGTCGATGCTCTCCTCGCCCGCCTCGACGATCGTCTCGTGCAGGTCGTCCTCGGGCTTCGGGATCTCGCGCACCGCAGGGGTGCCGCTGACGCGCGGGCGGTCGGGGTCGGCGGGCGGCGTTTCATCGGGCTTGGGCTCGGACGGGCCGTTCATCTTGCGCGCCTCGGCGTCGCCGTCGCAACTGTACATCCGCTCGAAAGCGTTCATCGCGCGATCCGCGCCGCCGACCGGCACCGCCAAGACCGGATACTGCCCGCGCAGCGAGCGGGGCAGGGTCGGCTGCATCGCCATCGCGCGCAGCATCGGGTCGCCCTCGGACCGCGTCGCGGTCAAGTAGCGATTGAGCCAGCCCTCGGTGACGGACTTGATGCCCGGTGCTGCGCGTTCCATGAAGTCTTGGGCGTCGAAGTGGCTGCGCGTCGGATGCGTCGAGCCGGTGGACATGATCGCGGCCATGCGATCCTTTTCGTAGAGCGCGTGCAGCGGCTTGAGCGACGGGTGCAGCCCGAAGACATTGGTCAGCGGGATCACCGCCGGGTTATTCGGATTGTCCGAGCGCGCGGGGATCGCGATCGTCGGGCGGACCTTGAAATACTGCGGATCCCCGGCCGGGCAGATCGCGTTCAGCGGGTCGGCCCCGCCTCGGAGATAGATCGTCACCAGCGTCGGCGGGTGTCCCTGACTGCGCAGCGCATTGGCGAGCGCCTCGGGCGAGAGGCCAAGCGCCGCGGCCCCCATGAACGCGCTCGAGCCTGCGAGAAATTGTCGTCGAGTCGGGGACATGGCAAACTCCTTGGTTCGCGGGTTTCACGTTTCTGGTGTGAAACCACGGATGCACACAGATGGACACGGATGGTTCGCGTGAAGGCTTCTTGATATTCCTTATGATCGGACGACGGGCTTGCTCACTGCAACCCATCTACCCTCGCTGGCAACTCGTACCCATTCTTGTAATCGCATTCAACATATATGTGTTGTTGATCCGCGTGCATCTGTCGTTTCGGTCGTGATTTACTGCTGCTGAAAGTCGGGCGAGCCGAGAAGGATCGCGAGCATCTCCTGGGCCGTGGGTTGTTGCCCGAGTTCTTCGTCGATGATGGTGCTGGTGCGATCGCTGATCCCCGAGGGCAGGAGCGCGTCGACGAGCTTGGTTTTCAACGGCTCGGCCGGGAGGTTGGCGAGCAGCGCTTCGGGCACGCGCACGCCGCTCAATCGGTTGCCCGCGAGGTCCATCGCAAACGTCCAGCGATAGACCAGCACGCCGGGGTCCAGCCAGGCCTCCTTCGTGTCGTACCAACCCGTCGGGTCGGGGCACTGATACGTCGGTTGGCCCATGCGGGACAGCGCTCGGTCGATCTCGTTGTAGCGCGTCGCCTCCGCCCCCGTCGCGCGCAACGCGGACACGACGTACTCGAACGGCGTCTTGAATTTCACGCGGTGGTTCTGGCGGTAGAAAAAATCGTCGGAAAAGAGGATCGCTTCGTAGACCTTTCTCAGATCGCCACGGGTCTTGCGGAAGACCTTCGCGACCTCGTTGACCAGCCGTTCGTTCGGCTCGTCGCGCAGGAGGTAACGGCAGAGCTTGCGCGAAATGAAGTCGGCGGTGTAGGGGTGTCGGGCCAGCGCTCGGATCACCATGATGCCCTGGTCTTCGCCGCCGCCGCGGAGGCGGGTGCCGAGGACGACCTTGTTGTGGTCGTCGTGGACGTCGGCGTTGAAGTAGAACCGATAGTCGCGGGGGGCCTGGGTGTCGCCGTCGCCGGTCCAGCGCGCGGTCCAACCGGTGAGGACGCGGGAGAGTTCGATGACGTCGCGTTGGGTGTATTCCCGATCGACGCCGAGGGTGTGCAGTTCCATCAATTCGCGGGCGTAGTTCTCGTTGAGGCCGCGCTGCCGGCGGAGCGCGAGGACGGAGCGGGGCACGTTCTCGCGGTCTTCGTAGCGATCGACCATCCGCTGCTCGCGCTCGGTCAGCGGCTTTTGCGAGACGATGTTGTCGAGGTAGATCAGCATCG
>JBMYUK010000099.1:0-8158 GCA_049605275.1 Phycisphaeraceae bacterium | reverse complement strand
ATCACCGTCGTCGATCGGCTGTGACTCAATAGCAACCCGCACGTCCCCGGCGTAAACCCGAACGACGGGAACAGATCGACGCCATCGGCCAGCGTGTCCGGCGCCGCTTGACAACGCTGCAGCACCTCGATCTCGCGCTTCAGCAGGTCGCGCACGTCTTCGTCGCCTTCTTCCTGTTCGAAACGCGAGAGCAGCTCTCGGCCGACGACCTCGCGCTCGGTCTCGCTGATGTGCCAGTGGGCCTCAGAAAAAGCCGCCAAGCCGTAGCGGTGCGCCGGGCGGAAGCAGGTTAGAAAGACGTCCGTGATGTCCTCGGGCGAGAGGCCGCTGCGCTCGGCGAGCCGGGGTACGAGCACCTGCGCGGGCAGGGCGGGGTCGACTAGGATGCACCGGTCGCCGCTTCGGATCAGCGTCGTTGTGGCGTGCGCCGTGCGGGCCGGGCCCTGCTTGTCCCAGAGGTCGTTGATGCTTAGCGCACCGATGCTGATGACGCGGTAGTCCATGGGGATTTCTCATTGATAATTTCTAATTGCTAATTGATGAAGTGGGGCGATATCTTTGTGGTTGCTAACGGATCCGAAATCCGAAATCCGAAATCCGAGATCGAAGATCGCACTACTCGCCCGTGAGATGGTCGACGTGTTTCCAGGGCAGGGTGCCGCCGAGCTCTTCTTTCTTTTGCTTCAGGCGCTCGAGCACGTTGGCGGGAAGCAACGGGTGGAGTCGATCGATCTCGCCCCCGGCCGCGATCTGCTTGATCAGGGTCGAGCTGGTGAAACCATAAGCCTCCCCGGACATGACAAACACGGTTTCGATCTCCGCGATCGCGCGGTTGGTCAACGCGAGTTGGAATTCGAAGTTGAGATCGGTCACGTTGCGCAGGCCACGGAGGATCGCGGTCGCGCCGATCGATCGGGCGTAGTCCACGGTCAGACCTTCGAACGCATCGACTTCGACCTGCGGCCCGCAGTGCTCGCGGACCAGTTCGTTGATGATCGTTTTGCGTTCGTCGAGCGAGAAGATCGACCGCTTGGCGGGGTTGGTTCCGATGGCGACGATGAGCCGGTCAAACAGGGACTGTCCCCTTTTAATGATGTCGAGGTGCCCATTGGTGATCGGGTCGAACGTGCCGGGGAACAGGCCGATCTTGGCGGTTGTCTTGCGTGGGGGTGATTCGGCGGGCATGGCGAGAGTATAGAGCATCGCGCGATGAGCCCGCAGGCGCAAGAAAAACCCCGCGCAACGGCGGGGTTGTCCCGAAAAGCTCGGTCGGCGGTTTACTGTGGCGCGGTGATCTGAGCCCGGCCGATGACCAGTCCGTCCTCGCCGGTCCAGACCTGCATCTTCATCAGCGAGTACTGCTGGAAGAGTTGGACCATGTCCATGAGCGGCTCGGTATCGATGGGTTTGTCGCGCCGGTCGGCGATCGGCTTAGGCAGGCCCTTGTCGTCGAGCATCGTGACCCACGATCGCACCAGGCTGCTGAATCCCTCGGGCCGCGCGGTCATCGCGAGCACGGGCGTCTGTGCGAGACGATGCGGCTTGCCTTCGATGTCGATGCGCATCGTTTTGTCGGCCTTGTCGGCGTCGACGCATTGCTTGAAGAAGGTTTCCTGCGAACAGACGAGGTAGTAGTCGCCGACCACGCCGTAGACAATCTGCACCGGCGCGAGTTCGGGGAACTCGGTGCCCTGGGCGACGGGCACGCCGATCTCGGCGACCTTGTACGCCGCGCCTAGATAGGTCTCCTCGCGCTGCGGGATGAGCCCGGCTTCGTACTTCATCACCGCGACGTTCGACATCATGACCAGGTTGTCGAACAGCTGGTTCATGTCGTCGGCGGCGGACGCGTCGTTCATCTTGAACGCCATCCCCGCGACGGGCATCTCGACGCCGAGGGCCGGGGTCACCGCGTCGCCGGCCACTGAGCCCATGAACATGACGCTTGGCGTATCGAACTTGGGCAGCACCGCATCGACGAAGGACTTGCCGCCGAGCAGGATGTCGAGCTTGTTCATGCGGGCCTTGGCGCGATCGTCGGGCTCGATATTGAAGGTGGCCGCGGCGATCGTGTCGGCGGGCAGCGGGCCGAACTCGGCGACGGTGGTCTCGCCGAGCATCGCCATCATCTCGTCGTACTTCGGCGAGGTGCCGAGGTAGGTCGCGTCCATGCCCTTGCCGTCGCGGACGACGCCGAGCGCGTGCTGCGAGGCCTTGCTTTCGAAGGCGAGCATGGTCATGGCTCGGGGCTCGGGCAGTTCGCGGGTCCACTTCACGTAGTCTTCGGTGTCGGCGAGGCCGGGCGTATCCTCGCCGCGGGTCAGGATCGATCGGAGATAGTCGACGGCGTCGAGGTCGCACATCGCGACCCACTGGTCCATCATGACGATGACGCCGTTGCCGTCTTCGCCGGTGTAGACCGGGTTGCCGGCGATGTCGCCGTTGCGGATCAAGCCGAGCGTATCGATGGCGTGTGCCCGGTCGCCGGCGCTGACCTTGGTGAACAGGACGCCCGGCTTCTCGTTGCCGTCGTCGTCTTTGCCTTGGCTGAGCATGACGACGTCTGCGCCGAAGTAAGCGTCCATGAATTGATCGACGTCCATGCCGAGGGCGGCGAGCAGATCGCCTGAGCCCTTGGCCTCTTCAATTGCGGTGCGCCACATCTGCCCGAGCGGGCCGTCGGTCAGGTCGACGAACCAGTCGGCGGCGTCGGCGATATGGATGTAAACCGCGGTGTCGGCCGGCGCGAGATCGGCGGGTGCCTGCGCAGGGGCGGAGTGATGCAGCAGCATCGCGGCGGCAAGGACGAGGGCGGTGGTCAGGCGTCGGGTCGTTTTCATCGTGCGTGTGTTGTTGAACATGGTGTCGTTCCGGGATTGGATGATGTGGTGGTGGCTGGGGTCAGGCTCGACTCTGGTTGTCGTCGGGTTCGAGCGGGGCGAGGATGTCTTCGACGTCGGGCAGCGGCTCGCCGAGCCAGTTGAACAGGCCGTCGAGGCTGAGCGCGTCGGGGACTTCTTGAACCGTATCGGTGAGTCCGGTCGCGGGCTGAATGACCGCGGATTGAGCGCGGGCGATGAGCGGGCCGAGCGCGACCTTGGGGCGCTCGACAGCGTCGCTCGCGTCGACCGGCGGCGGCTGGTTCGGGGCGTCGGCGATGTCGGGTTGATCGAGCGGCGGGGCGGTGGCGTCTGAGTACAGCGACCAGCCGACGACGGCGGCCGCGACGAGCCCGGCCGCCGCGGCGTAAGGCAGCACGCGCACACCGATGCGAGCGATCACGGCCGGGCGAGCGGTCGCCGCGTCGTGACGATCGAGCACGGCCTGTACGAAGTCGGCTTCGCTGCGCAGAAGCTCCGGATCGCGGTCGTTGAGTGCGTCGACCCATTGCCGCTCGAAGTCGTCCAAGGGTTCGATGTCGTTCGTGGAGTTGTGCGTGTCGTTTTGGTTCATGGCATCAGTCTTTCGGCGTGGCGTTCGAGTTGTTCGCGCATCTTCGCTCGTCCGCGGTGCAGGTGGCTCTTGATCGTCCCGACGGGCATCTCGAGTCTCGCGGCGACCTCGTCGAGGGGCAGGCCTTGTTGGTAGTGCATGGCGATGGCGGCGCGTTGCGGTTCGGTGAGGCGGTGCATTGCTTCGTGGATGAGATCGCGGCTGAGTTGGCGTTGTTCGCGTTGTTCGAGTCGTCGGCTGGGGTTTTGTCGGTCGTTGGTTTGGAGCTGATCGGGCTCGATGCCGGCGGCGGGTCGGCGGCGTTTTTCTTTTTGGCCGTGGTTGATGGAGAGGCGTCGTGCGATGGTGAGCAGCCAGCCGCGCATCGGGTACCTGGGATCGAATCGGCCGGCGTGTTTCAGGGCTCTGAGGAAGGTCTCCTGGGCGAGATCGTCGACGGCGGATCGGTCGTAGCACACGGCCCGCAGAAACCCGCGGACGGGGGCCTGATGGCGACGGATCAGTTCCTCGGCAGCTTGCCGGTCACCGCTGGCGATCCGCGCCGCGAGTTGGCCGTCGTCGCAGGCGTGGGTCGGCAGGTCGGCGCTGGCGTGGAGGGCCGTCACGTCGGGAGCTACCGGGCTATGGTTGGCGGGTTGCATGGTTGTCGAAGAATCCGGGGGATGGATCGATCGCGCCGGATTGATCGCTAGGTCAGCGGCGTTTCTGGCCCGGGCTTGGGCGGTTTATCGGCGCCGCGGCGTGCTTTGAAAAAGGCTCGTAAGAGCGCCAGGCTCTCGTCGGCGAACACCCCGCCTTGCCAGTCGACGCGGTGGTTGAATCGCTCGGTGTCGAGCAGACGATGCAGCGACTGGACGCAACCCATGTTCGGATCGGTGACCCCGAAGACGACCGCGTCCAGCCGGCTGTTGACAAGCGCCCCGGCGCACATCGGGCAGGGCTCGAGGGTCACCGCGAGGCGGCAGCCGTCTAAGCGCCAGGTGCCGATCGACTGGGCCGCCTCGCGCAACGCGATCAACTCGGCGTGAGCGGTCGGGTCGGCCCGGTGCTCGCGCATGTTGTGAGCGGTCGCGAGGACCTCGTCGCCGCGGTACACGACGGCCCCGACGGGCACTTCGCCGATCGCGGAAGCGGCCTCCGCCTGCTGCAAAGCAAGCCGCATCATCGCGGTGTCGCGGTCGGTGAGGTGCATGCAGGTAGTCTAGCTTGCGTTGCAGATTTCAAATAGCTGCGGTGTTACGCATCGCAGGCGAGCTGGGATACGCTTGTCAAAGTCATCCTGCGATGCGTAGCATCGCGGCTATTGTCGTAATCGCTGCAGCGTTAAGAGATAGCATGAACACATGAAGGTCGTGATCGCGCCGGACAGTTTTAAGGATGCGTTGCGAGCGGAGCGAGTCTGCGAGCACATCGCACGCGGGATCGACGCCGTCGCGCCGGATGTCGATGTCGATCGCTGTCCGATCGCGGACGGCGGCGAGGGGTTTGTGGCGGCGATCGCTCACGCGTGCGGCGGCAGCGCTAAGGCGCATGCCGTAACGACGACCGATCCGCTGGGGCGTGACATCTCTGCTGACATCACGATCGTGACGCGGTCGCGGGGCTCGTCTGTCGCCGCGATCGAACTCGCCGCGGCGTCCGGCCTCGAACGGCTCGGGCCGAGCGAGCGCGACGTCGTGCGCGCGTCCACCTTCGGGAGCGGGCGGCTAATCCGCGAAGCACTCGAGCATCGACCCGCGCACCTGCTCCTGGGCATCGGCGGGAGCGCGACCAACGATGCGGGGTGCGGTCTTGCGCAGGCGCTGGGGGCAGTCTTCTACGATGCGGCCGGCGCGTTGATGGCCGAGCCGATCGCGGGTGGCGACCTGTGGCGAATCGATCGGATCGATCTAGGGGGGTTCGAAAAAACGCCTTTCAGTGGGTCGATTACGGTCGCCTGCGACGTCACCAACCCGCTCACCGGCCCGAACGGCGCGGCCCACGTCTACGCCCCGCAAAAAGGCGCGACTCCGGAGCAGGTCAAAGAACTCGACGCGGGACTGCGGCACATGGCAGAGCTCTGGCGCGACCAACTCGGCATCGACGTCGAACACATGCCCGGTGCCGGCGCGGCGGGCGGTGTCGGCGGCGGGCTCGTCGCGATGCTGGGTGCGGAGCTCGTACCCGGTGCGGAACTCGTGCTTGATACGATCGGCTTCGATGAACGGATCAAGGATGCCGACCTCGTCATCACCGGCGAGGGCCGGCTCGACGGTCAGTCTATGCAAGGCAAAGCCGCGATGACCGTCGCAAGGCGGTGCAAGGAAGCGGGCGTACCCTGCGTCGCGCTCGTCGGCTCGGTGGGCGAGGGGGCTGGTGAATCGCTCGCCCAGGGGCTCGTCGAGTACCGCGTGATCGGCGAGGGCTTGTCGGCCGAGGAGTCGATCCGGCGAACGGGCGAGCTGCTCGAAGACGCGGCCGCGACACTCCTGCGATCCTGGCTGCCTCGATAGGCCCTGGCCGCTATGCTAAAACCATGCGTGAGCATTTTTCCAAGTTCGTCATCATCGGCCTGCTCGTCCTGATCGTCGGCGTGCCGATCGTGCTGCGACCGGCTAACAGCGCGCAGACCGATCCGAACGCCGAGCGACTGGTCGTGTACACCCCGCACAACGAGCAGATCCGCTACGAGATCGCGACGGCGTTCAACGACTGGCGCGCCAACAACGACATGCCACCGGTCGATATCGACTGGCGCACACCCGGCGGCACCAGCGACATCCGCAAGAGCATCCTCAGTCAATATCAATCGCTGCTCAACGCCGACGCGCCGCTGGATCGAGGCATCGGGGCCGACCTGTTCTTCGGCGGCGGCGAGTACGACCACAACAAGATCGCCGGCGGCATCGACGATCGCGACGCGATCAAACGCCGCATCGTCGACGATCCGCAGATCGATCCCGAGCTTTTCAACAAGGCTTTTCCGCAGCCTCGCATCGGCGGCGAACAACTCTACGGCGTCTATGCCTTCGAAGAAACCGACGCGGCCGGGCAAACCCAAACCGTCGAGATCGTCGGCTGGACCGGCGTGACGCTGTCGAGCTTCGGCATCGTGTACAACCGCGATGCGCTCGCCAAGCTGGGACTCGACGAGCCGAGCACGTGGTCGGACCTCGGCGATCCGCGGCTGCGCGGCTGGGTCGCGCTGGCCGACCCGGGGCACTCCGGCTCGATCGCCGCGACCTTCGAAACCATCCTCAAGCGTGAGGGCTGGAGCCGGGGCTGGCGCACGCTGCGCGAGGCCTTCGCCAACGCGCGTTACTTCGCGACGAGTTCGGATCGCGTGCCCGTCGACGTCTCGCGCGGCGACGCGGCCGTCGGGATGTGCATCGATTTCTACGGCCGGTTCCAGTCCAGCGCGATCGGCGGCGACCGCGTCGGCTACAGAGACCCGATCGAGAACGGCAAGAGCATGACCGCCACAACCGCCGACCCGATCACCCTCCTCCGCGGCGCACCCGAACCCGAACTCGCTCGGCAATTCATCGCCTGGCTCCTCGGCGAAGACGCTCAGGGGCTGTGGCAGCGATCCCTCGCGGGCGATGCCGATGACGAGCTCGTTCGCCCGGATAAGTTCGAGCTGCGACGCCAGCCGATCCGCGCCGATCTATACAACGACGCGTCGCGTGCGTCGTGGGTCGATCGAGGGCTCGATCCGTTTCCGACCGCCGTGCCGTTTCCCGAGGGCACGCCGAGCTACTTCAGCATGGTCGCGCCGGTGACCAAGGCGATGGCGAGCGAGGTGCACAACGACCTCGTCGCGGCCTGGCGGGCGCTCAACGACGCGCGAGCCGCGGGCCATCCGAATCTCGACGAGATGGAGCGGCTCTTTTACGCGATGCCCGATGAGATCGATCTGGTCTGGTCCGACGCCGAACTGACCGATCACTGGCAGGCGATACAGAGCGACCCGGGCCACCCGCGGCACAGCGAAGTCGTCGCGACCCTCGCTGACTTCAAAGCCAGGCTCCGCGCGATCGACAATCTCGATGCCTCACGCATTCGATGGCGGTCGTTCTTTCAGGACAACTACCGCCGCGTCATCCGGCTGGCAGAGCAGTAAGACGCGTGTCAATAACTCTTGATGCGTGCATAGCCGCCGGGCAACGCACGGGGGTCGACTCATGTCCGGCTTTGATCACGGTCAAGCCGAATCAATCCCAGCCGATTCGACCCCCGCGTGTTACGCGGCGGCTATCAAGACACGTGAGGTTTTCGTGGGATGCGTACAAGCGGATCTTTGGCAGTCGACGCTAGGCGTCGGTTCGTTCGGCGAACCGATGGCGTGATTCACGCTTGCGATTCGTCTTCATCCGACTGCGCGGGTGTATCTTCCGGTCGGGCGATGATGGCGGCGCCTTCCTTCGGGGTGATCTGCGCGATGACGGTGACGCCGCCGGTGGTGCGCTGGCCTTCTTTGACCTGGACCTTGGGGGCGAGTTCGTGCGGGATGTAGAGCTCGGTGGTCGAGCCGAGTTTAATCAGGCCGATGCGTTGGCCGCGCTGGATGACCTGGTCCTCGTGGACGTGGCAGACGATCGTCCTCGCGAGCAGGCCGGCGACCTGACGCACGGCGGCCATCTTGTAGCGGGCCAACACGACGTAGTAGCCGATGTCGTCGACCGGGCGGCCGCTGACTTCGTGGTAGTGGGCGATCAGCTCCTCC
>JBMYUK010000098.1:5762-8177 GCA_049605275.1 Phycisphaeraceae bacterium | reverse complement strand
GACCAGCAGCGTCAGCAAAAACGCCATGACGCCGAAGCTGATGACGATCGCGGTGAGGATGAGCGCCTGCGGCAAGGGGTCGACCATCTGTGCGAGCGGCGTGTCATCGGTGTACCGCTCGGCGAGCACCGGGGGGTCTTTCATCTGCGGGGAGTCGACGGCGGTGAGGTGGACGGGCGCCTCGGCGTCGAGCGACTGCTCGTCGGGTGTCATGACGGGCGAGCCGCTCATGGCGATGATCGACATGTTCGCGGCGTGGCCGAGGAGGAAGACGCCCATGGCGACGCTCTTGAGCTCGCGCCCGAGCATGAGGTAGATGCTGACGGCGAAGGTCACCGCGACGCAGATAGCGATCACAAAGGTCATTCGTCTTCGACCTCCTCGCCGAGGCGAACGATCATGCCGACCGACACGCCGACGACCACGAGCAAGACGCCGACGTCGAAGAAGAGTGCCGAGGGCAGGTGGACGTCTTCGCCGAAGCCGAAGTTGATATAGGGCGCGGCGGTGCGGAGCATGGGCTCGCCGAAGAAGAGCGGGACGACGCCGGTGAGGGTCGCGATGCCGAGGCCCGCGGCGATGACGACGCGGGGATGAATGGGCATGAGCCTGAGCATCGCGTCGGTGCCGTGGGACATGCGGTAGAGCACGAGTGCGACGGCCGCGATGAGCCCGCCGATGAACCCGCCGCCGGGGTAGTTGTGTCCCTTGAGCGCCATGTAGAGCGCAAAGAGCAGCGTGAGCGGGAAGATGATGCCGTTGGCGGTGCGGAGGATCGACGAAGTCACGCGGTCGCCTCCTGATCTCGGGGGTCGAGGGCGTCCTTGGGGTAGTCGGACTCGACCTCGGGGTATTGGATTCCCTTGCGTCGGCGATGGGGGATCATCGACCAAACGCCCATGGCCGCGAGGCCGAGCACGGCGATCTCGCCGAGGGTATCGAAGCCGCGGAAATCGACGAGGATGACGTTGACGATGTTCGTGCCGCCGCCGCCGCGCGCACCGACGTCGTCGCTCATCGCGGTGTCGAGCTTGGGCTGATCGAAGTCGTCGGTTTTCAGGCCGTAGCTGTGCTGGGCGAGGGTGTGGCCCAGTGGTTCGGCGTTGGGATTCGTGAACTCGCCGCGGTTATGCGACGCGGCCGTCAGCGTCATCCAGCCGAACGCCAAACCGACGAGTACGGCGATCGGGATGCGCCAGAGCTTGCCCGCATCTCGTGCGATCTTTTCCTTCGGCAACAGCCGCAGCACGATGACGAACAGGATCACCGAGATGATCTCGAACATCAGCTGCGTCAGCGCGAGGTCGGGCGCCTGATACACCAGATAGAGCCCGACGACCGCGAAGCCGCAGGCCCCGAGGAACACGATCCGCACGATGCGGCTGTCCGATAGCGGGATGAGCACCGCGGTCAGGCACACAATCAGCCCGATCAGGATGCCCGGCCAGTACTCGAACGCGCGAGCGCCCTCGGCCGCGATCGCGCCGAGCATGTTGTCGTCGAGTTGCGAGAGATCGACCTGCACCGCCCACGCGAAGCCGAGGAGCATCGCCCCGAGCACGAACAGCAGATAGTGCTTGAGGTGATTGGTCTGAACCAATCGGAACGCGCGCCCGCCGCCCGACACGATCAGGGTGTAGGCCGCGGGGTAGATGCCGTCGGCAAAGTCCTTGATCGCGCCGCGGCATCGCCTGGACATGCCGACGAAAAAGCCTGCGACCAGGCAGAACATCGAGATCCAAAGCGGCACGCTGCCGGGATGCGCGGCGACGTACAGTAGGCTCGGCACGCCCTCGGCTTTGTATTGGAAGTAGTTCGCTGTGGCGGGCTGTTCGAAGAGGCCGAACACCTTGTTCCAGAGCGGGGTGATGACGCCGCCGAGAAATTGCAGCGAGACGATGACGAGCCCGGGCAGCCAGATCATGCTGGCGAGCAGGCCGTGCTCGTGCGGATGATCGTGATGGTGGTCGTCGTGGTGATCACTCGGCGGCGCGTCGGCCGTCGTCATGCCGCCTTTGAGGCCGAGCAGGGTGGCGCAGACGCGCACGCAGATCGCGACGTTGCAGATCGCGGTCGCGACGGTCATGAGCATGACGATCCAGAGGATCGGGTAGACGGAAGCGGCGTGGTAGATGCCGTAGAGGAAGAGCTCTTTGGCTTGGAAGGAGATCGTGCCGGGCACGGCGGCGAGGCCGAGCGCGGCGAGCATCATCGTGCCGCAGATGGCTTTGTGCTTGTAGAACGCGCCGTTGAGCTGGGTGATGTCGCGGGACAGGACGTGGCCGATCGCGCCGGCGGTGATGAAAAGCGGTGCCTTGTAGAAGGCGTGGTTGGCGATCTGGGTGATATCGAAGTCGATCGCGGCGAAGACGTGTTCGTGGCCCTTGCTGTCGTAGGTAAATTCAATGGCGCCGA
>JBMYUK010000098.1:0-5752 GCA_049605275.1 Phycisphaeraceae bacterium | reverse complement strand
GAGGCCGTACATGCACATGAGTAGGCCGAGTTGGCTGACGGTGGTGAACGCGAAGATGCGTTTGAGGTCGTGCTGCTGCAGCGCGACGACGCCGCCGTAGAGCATCGTTGCTGCGCCAAACGGGATGAGCAGCTGCGGGAACAGCGGCAGGGCAGCGAAGACGGGGAAGAGTCGGCCGATGAGGAACACGCCGGCCTTGACCATGGTGGCCGAGTGCAGGAATGCGGAGACGGGGGTCGGCGCCGCCATCGCGCCGGGCAGCCAGTAGTGGAACGGGAACTGCGCGGACTTCGTGCCGGCACCGATGAACATGAGCACGAAGGCCATCAACAATTTCGGGTGGTCCGAAATGTTTAGCAGCATTGCTTGCAATGCTTCGCTGTGCTCAAGCATCTGCGACCAACGCCAAACCCCTTCGTCAGGGCCGAGGACACCTTTTGTCGCAATGCCGAACACCAGGATGCCGCCGAAGAGCCCCATCCCGCCGAGACCGGTCGTGAAGAACGCCTGCATCGCGAGCTTGACGGCTTTCTTGTCGTAGCGGTCCCACCCGATCAGCAGGAACGAGCTGATCGAGGTCATCTCCCAGAACAGCAGCGTGAGGATCGTGTAGTCGGCGAGGACGAGGCCGAGCATCGCCGTCGTGAACAGTCCGATCGTCGGGTAAAAGCGGTAGAGATCGTCCGCGCTCGTCGGCCCCTCGCGTCCAAAATACCCGCGAGCGTAAAGAAACACGCCGATGCCGATGCCGCTGACGAGCAGGCCGAAGAACAGCCCGAGCCCGTCGGTCAGGAACGCGAAGTTGATCTCCAGCGACGGCATCCAGTAGAGCGTCTCCGTCGTGAGATCGACTTTCTCGGCAATCAGTTCATCGCCGTGGTCGTGATCGGTGTAGAGCTTCTGCGTCGCGATGCCGTTCGATGCCGAAGCCGTCACCATCAACAGCAACACAAACGCGATCGTCGGCCCGGCCACGGACAGCGCCATGCGCCGCTCGATCCAATGCCTCGGCAGCCACAACGTCGCGAACCCGAGCAGCACGGGCGCGAACACCGCAATCATGACCATCCAAACCGAGCTCATCCGTACCCTAATCGTTCCCTGAGTCAGGCCAACACGCCCCGTTGACGCCTACATCGGCTCAGAGCGCCGCTGCGCTCGACAAGCCGCGATCCAAACGCCGCATCAAAACGCCGAAGCAACAAGGCCGCGACAGTCTAAGCCCGGTAATCCCGCTCTGCATCGCTTGCAGCAAACACCAACCCCCCGCAACCCCACCAAGCCGGGCCAAGCCGGGCCACAGCGAAGCGCCGGCCCGGATCAACCCGCAGGCCGCCAAGAACCCCAGCCGATACCGCCCCTCGGTCCGACTTGGCCGGCGATGACTTGTCCTACACTGCTCGCATGCGACACCAAAACCTCTGGGCGCCCTGGCGTATTTCCTACCTCAAAGGCCTCGTCGACGACCCCGCATCCAAAAGCGAAAACGCCGGCGAAGGGTGCTTTCTCTGCGACGCGTTCGATGACATGGACGGAGCGGAAACGCGCGAGCGCATGCTTTTGCTCGTCGACGATCGCGGCTCGCTGATGATGAATCGCTACCCGTACAGCAACGGGCATCTGCTGGTCGCGCCGAAGCAACACGTCGCCGACATCAGCGATCTGTCCCCGAGGGATCGCGCGGGGATGATGGAACTGGCCGACCTCGGGAACCGACTGCTGCGCAAGACGATGCACTGTCAGGGCGTCAACCTCGGCATGAATCTGGGGCGATGTGCCGGCGCGGGCGTGCCGGGTCACTGCCACATGCACCTGGTCCCGCGCTGGCAGGGCGACACGAACTTCATGCAGGCCTGCGCCGGTGCGCGCGTGATCCCGCAGGCGCTCGAGGAGAGCTACGCGTCGCTCGTCGATCGTCTGGCGTCGATGCGCGATTAAAAAATAGCCGAGGCGACGAACGCCTCGGCTACTGGATGCCCGGAACACTTCCCCCTGGGATACATCCCCCCATTCAAATGAAAGGCCTAGCCGGCCTGTTTGCTCGCGGTCTCGCCCAGCAGGATGCCGAGCGTGTGTCGGTCGTCGTTGCTTCGGCAGCGTACGACCTCGCCGATCAGATCGAAGCCGGGCTCGGGTCCGTGCGGCGGGAAGAAGACGGTGATGCGGCTGCCGACGGCGACGGGCTCGGTGCTCGCGACGCCGAGGCCGCATTCGGATTGGTCGATAAGGTCGAGGGTCAGCATCTTGGCCGGGGCGTCGGATCGGCCGGGCTCGCGGACGACGGCGGTGACCTGGCCGCGGGATTTGCGGCGGGGGTGTCGGCGTCGCTCGAAGTAGAGCGTGTCGGCGATGACGGCTGACGAATCGCTGAGTTTGAGTGCGTGGCTCATAGCAGGCTCCCTGTTCCGCTCGGCGGGCTGGCTACAATGCCGAGCTTGCGGCTCATCTAGCGCATCGGCGATCCAACCGTTAGGCTTTACCTCACTTGACTGATCCCAACCCAAAAAGTGAAAAAAACGCATCCGAGCTTGACGCGAGCGCCGCGGCGGGGCGGGTCTATCTCGTCGGTGCCGGGCCGGGCGATCCGGGGCTGATCACCGTGGCCGGGCTCGACGCGCTGCGCTCCTGCGATGCGGTCGTATATGACGCTTTGGCCAACCCCGTCTTATTGGACCAAGCGCCCGCGTCCGCCGACCGCTACGACGTCGGCAAGCGCGCCAAGTTCCATAAGTTCACCCAGGACGAGACCAATCAACTGCTCGTCGATCTCGCCAAGCAAGGCAAGCGCGTCGTGCGACTCAAAGGCGGCGATCCCTACCTCTTCGGCCGAGGCGCAGAGGAAGCCGCTTTCATCACCAAGCGAGGCGTTCGCTGCGACGTCGTCCCCGGCGTGACCTCCGGCATCGCCGCGCCCGCCACCGCCGGCATCCCCGTCACCCACCGCAAGGTCGCCTCCACCGTCACGATCATCACCGGCCACGAGGACCCGACCAAGGGCGAGACCTCCATCGATTACAAAGCACTCGCCGACCTCATCAAGGCCGGCGGGACCGCCTGCTTCTACATGGGCGTCGGTCGGCTCCAGGCCATCTGCGACGAACTCATCGGCCACGGCCTGTCCGACACGATGCCCGCCGCGCTCATCCAGTGGGGCACGCTCCCGAAACAGCGTCACGCCCTCGGCACCCTCGGCAACATCAAAGCCAAGGTCGATGCGGCCGGCCTCGGCTCGCCCGCCATCATCGTCGTCGGCGAGGTCGCCGCGATCGACGAACCCGGCCTCGACTACTTCACCAATCGCCCGCTCTTTGGTCAACGCATCCTCGTTACGCGCACGCGCCAGCAGGCGTCGGACCTCCGGCTCGCGCTCGAGTCGCTCGGCGCCGGGGTGATCGAAGCGCCGACGATCCGAATCGACCCGCCGGCAGACGAAGACGACGCCGCGCTCAAGCGCGCCGCCGAGACTCTCGAATCGTACGACGCGGCGATTTTCACCAGCGCCAACGCCGTCGACGCGCTGGCCGATCGGCTGGACGCGGCGTCGCTTGACGGGCGAGCGCTCGCGGGCTTGCACCTCTCGTGCATCGGAAACGCCACCGCCGACCGGCTCCGCGAACGACTCGGCTGCCGCGCGGACCTCGTGCCCGAGCGATCGATCGCCGAGGCCTTCGTCCGCGAGTTGATCGACGACGCCGGTCTCGCGGGCAAGCGATTCTTGTTGCCACAGGCTGACATCGCCCGACCGCTGTTGGCCGAGGGACTGCGCGACGCCGGCTGTACCGTCGACGTCATCACCGCCTACCAAACCAACGCTGTCGAGTCGCTGCCCGAAGACGTACTCGAAACGCTGCGCGCAGGCGAAATCGACTGGGTCACGTTCACCAGTTCGTCGACCGCCCGCAATCTTGCCGAGTTGCTCGGCGACGAACGGGGCCTACTCGATCGCTGCAGGCTCGCGTCGATCGGCCCGAAGACCAGCGACACGATGCGCGAGCTCGGCCTGTCGATCGCAATCGAAGCCGAGCGGCACGACATCGAAGGCCTCGTCCAAGCGCTCATCCGAGCCGCGGCGTCCGCAGGCTGAGCCACCGGTCGGCGTGCGATCCGAGCGCTCTCATCGAGCGATCCGTCGCGAGATCGAAAATTAGATCCGGGCTTTGTTGCCCCGTTAACGCCGCGAGGGTACGCTATTCCTACATGTCAGCCCGGTCGATCCGGGTCAGGAATCCACATCAAAGGAGAGCCCGATGCTCGAAACCTACGAACAGCTCAAGAACCTGATCAGCGCCGTTGAAGACGATATCCGCAAAGCCGCGGGCGGAAACAAGGCCGCCGGCACGCGCGTCCGCAAGCAGATGCAGGACGTCAAGAACGCCGCCCAAGAGTTGCGCAAGCAGGTGCTCGAAGCTCGTGATTCCGACTCGGATTGATCCGCATCCCGGTCTGCAAGAACGCCCCGCCGGGCTTCGACAGGCGTCATCTCCAACGACTCTCTGCCCGGCCGACCCGCCGGTGCTAAACCCTTGACGCCAAGATCGCGCTCATGGCTCCACAACTGCTCTTCGACCTCTCGGCTCACGACCTCGACAAGGTCTTGCACGACGCCGAATATATCGAGTCGTACAACCCCCACCGCGGGTGCATGCGCCTGCTCGACGCGATCGTCTGGGAAGATTTCAGCGACAAAAACCCGCTGGCGATCGGCTACAAGGACGTGCGGGACGACGAGTTCTGGGTCGACGGCCACATCCCCGGCAGGCCGATCTTCCCCGGCGTCTTGATGATCGAGGCCGCCGCTCAGTTCGCGTCCTACCTCACGATGCGATCCTTCGAGAAGGTCAGTTTCATCGGCTTCGCCGGCGTCGACGGCGTCAAATTCCGCGGACAGGTCGCGCCCGGCGACCGCCTCTACATCCTGATCGAGGGCTTCAACATGAAGCCGCGCCGATCCATCTGCCGAGCGCAGGGCGTGGTCGATGGCAACCTCGTCTTCGAAGCCGTCATCACCGGCATGCCCATCTGATCGATCGCGCGACGGCGCGCGGCAACGGCTTTACGCTGCGCGCGTCCCGGCTTATTCTGCATCACGCAATACACGACAACCCCCGATACGGAGAACCCGTCATGGCAACGAAAAAGAACCTGAACGTCGCGCTGATCGGCTCGGGATTCATGGGCCGCACGCACTCGAACGCTTACCTCAAGGTTTCGAAGTTTTTCGACACGCCTTATGAGCCGGTGATGCACTCGATCTGCTCGCTCGAGCCGACGCTCGGCAAGTTCGCCGACCAGTGGGGCTGGCAGCATCACGGCAGCGACGCGGACGCGATCTTTAAGAACGAGGAGATCGATCTCGTCGACCTGGTCACGCCCAACCACCTGCACGCCCCGCACGCGATCGCCGCGCTCGAAGCGGGCAAGCACATCGCCTGCGAAAAACCCCTGGCGGGCACGCTCGACGACGCCCGCGCGATGGCTCAGGCCGCGAAGAAAGCGAAGAAGGCCAAGAGCTTCTGCTGGTTCGTGTATCGCCGCGTCCCCGCCGTCGCGATGGCGCATCAGATGGTCAAGGCCGGCAAACTCGGTCGAATCTATCACGTCCGCGCCGCGTACCTTCAGGACTGGGGCGGGCCCGAGGTGCCGCTGCTCTGGCGCTTCAGGCGTTCGCGCACCAGGCGCAACGCATCACCCTGCGACCCGACGTTCTCAGCCGTGTCGTCTGGCTCTTCGATAATCAACAACTGCGCAGGCG
>JBMYUK010000097.1:0-8205 GCA_049605275.1 Phycisphaeraceae bacterium | reverse complement strand
GTGCCGAGGCGGCTGACGACGCCGTTCGAAAAGTCGGTGCCGATCGAAGAGGAAGACACGCCGCGGTTCGTGCTGCACGTCCGGCCGGCGCTGGCGGGGCTGCTGTGTGCGGCGCTGGGATGGATCCTTTGTCGCTTCATCATGCAGACGCCCGCGACCGGCCAAGTCATCGGCTCGATCCTGTTGTCGTTCGTGATCGCCGGGCTGACCGCACGGCTGATCCTGCCGACGGGCAACGTCGTTTTCCTCTTGCTCAGCCCGCTGCTCGTTGGGTTCGTGTCGTACGCGATGGCGGCGGTGATGCACGGCTCAGCATCCGGGGACGACCTGATCCTGCGCTGGCAGCGCGGCGAGATCATCGGGCCCATGTTCGCCATGCCGATCCACTGGGCCTCGGCCGGGCTGATCGGAGTCAGCGTGGGCATCGGCATGGCTCAGGCCATCGACCGCGTCCGCGTCGAAGACAGCAACGCACCCCCCGCCGACGCCGATGCGACCCATCCACAACCGGCCGGCGACGGCGAGGGCATCTGACCGTCTGACCGTTCACCGGCTAGCCGTCGATAGAGCGCTCGCACTCGTCGCGCCTTGCCCGTTGGATTACACTCGGCCGATGCGGTTGGTGTGTCACGCATGGATGAGCCGGTTCAACAAGCTGCGTCAAGCGGCGGGCTTTTCGCCGGACTGGTTTCTGATGCCCTTGGCGGCCGTGATCGGCGCGCTGGGCGGGCTGGTCGCGGCGGTGTTCGTCACCGCGGTCGAAGCGGCGGGCGGCGCGCTCTTCCACTTGCAACAGAGCGGCTCGGGCGCACGCACCGCCCTGCTGTTGCTGTCGATCCCCGCGCTCGGCGGGCTGATCGTCGGGCTGATTCAATTCAAGCTGACCCGATCGGGCGTCATCAACGGCGTGCCCGAGGTGATCGAGTCGCTCGCGCGAAACAAGGGCGAGATCAAGGCGAGCGTCGGCGCGAACAAGGCCGTCACCGCGACCGCGACGCTCGCCTCCGGCGGATCGGCGGGCATCGAAGGGCCGATCATCTCGATCGGCTCGTCGCTCGGATCGGTCATCGCACGCAAGCTGCGGGTCGGAACCGAGCACATGCCCGCGCTCATCGGCTGCGGCGCCGCGAGCGCCACCGCCGGCATCTTCAACGCGCCCATCGCCGGCGTGCTCTTCGTGCTCGAGGTCATCCTCCGCGACTTCTCCGTCCGAACATTCATGCCCATCGTCGTCGCCGCGGTCTTCGGCACGGCCGTCGCCCAGCAATCACTCGAGCTCTATCACGGCGACAACGCGCCGACCGACGTCGTCTCCGACGCCCTCTTCGCCGTGCCCGAAGCCATGCGCTACTACGAGTTCGGTTTATACGAAGCGCCGGCCTACCTCGCGCTCGGCGTCGTCTGCGGCCTCGCGGGACTGACCCTCGCCGGGGCCATGCGATTCAGCAGCCGCGCCTGGCAACGCGCCCCACTGCCCGCGTGGGTTCGGCCCGCGGTCGGCGGACTCATGCTCGGCACGCTCGGGCTCCTCTTTCTCAGCATCCTCCCCGGAAGCGATCGATTCGCCACGCTCACCGGCTACGAACGACCCGTCTTCATGGGCAACGGCTACCCCGTCATCGAAACGCTCCTGAACCCCGAGAGCTACCGAGGCGCCGCCCAACTCAGCGCCGTCATGCTGCTCGCCGCCGTCGGCTTCAAGATCGTCGGCACCGCGCTCACTCTCGGCTCGGGCGGGTCCGGCGGCGTGATCGCGCCCAGCCTCTTCATCGGCGCCGCGCTCGGCGGGCTCTTCGCCGTCGCGCTCGACGGCCTCGGGCTCTTCCCCGGCACCACGCCGGCCACCTACGCGCTCGCCGCGATGGCCGGCGTCCTCGCCGCCACCCTGCACTGCCCGCTCACCGCCTTTCTACTCGTCTTCGAAATCACCCAGGACTACAAAGTCATCCTCCCCGTCATGCTCGTCGCCATCGTTTCGACGACCTGCGCCCAGTTCCTGCACCGCGATTCGATCTACTCCGATCTCTTGCGACGCAAGGGAATACGCTTCGGCCAGCTCGCGGACATGACGCTGCTAAGGCGGATGACCGTCGCAGACGTCCCGCTGTCGCAAGCGGTGGCCGTCGCCGATAGCGACCCGGCCCAGCGGCTGATCGACCTCGCCGCGCACCACGCGGTCAACGACTTCGTCGTCGCCGACGAAAAGGGCCGATGCAAGGGCATGGTCGTCGGCGACGACGTGCGCACCACGCTCGTCCAGCGCGAGGCGGTGCCGCTCATGATCGTCGCCGAGCTGATGCGCACCGACCTGCCGACCGTTCGACCGGGCGACACGCTCGACGTCGTGCTCGATATGTTCGCCAAGCACGAGGTGTCCAGCCTGCCGATCGTCGACGCCGGCGAACGCGTCACCGGCATGATCACCCGCTCGCGTCTGCTGCGGCAGTACCAATCCGAACTGAGTAAACGCGGCTAGGGCGCGGTGAATCCGTCATTCATAGACGCCGGGTCACCAACGCTTGCACGCGCGTGTCGAAGCGCAGAACGAACACGGTGTAGCTCGTGCCGCCGTCGCAGCGAAGCTGTCGCTGCACGCGATCCGGGTCGCAGGCTTTGTCGCGCGTCTTCACTTCGATCAGTCCGCCGTCGTGCGCGGCGAGCCACTGCCGAACGCGCTTGATCCGCCAGGGCATGCGCTCGATCAGTTCGAAGCCGACGAGCCAGGGCGAGTTGATCTTGCGTTCGCTCGTGAGCAGCCCGAGCTTCGCGTGGATCGCGCCCATGTCGACCTGTGCCGACAGCAAGCCGACCAATGCGGCGCGTTCGACCGACGCATCGAACGCGTAAAGGTATCGCGCCGCGGGTACGATCGGCGGGTCGCTCGGCACACCGGCCAGTCGATGAACACTGCCACCCGAGACGAGCGTCGCGGTGCGCGGCGAGCGCTCAAACGCCCCGGACCAAAGCAGCGCTTGAACCAAGCGTCCGTGCTCGCTGACGAACTCCACCTCGCCGGGCCAGGGCAGCGCCGTTAGGTCGATCCCCGGGCTGAGCTTGACGCAGGACGCCCGCGATCGCTCGATCAACCGCCCGATCACCTCGGGCCCGGGCCTGTAATCCTCGATCCGCCACGCCCGCCTGCCCGACGACTCATCGCGACGCGCCGGATCGATGTGCACCGGCAAATCCCCGAGCGATAAGCACGCGACATCCGCCGCGATCGCACGCGCCCGGCCCCGCGTATTCTGCCGCGTCATCCACGCCCGCAACCCGTCGCGATCCACCGCGACGACGTTCAGCCCCGCTTCGTCGAGCGTCAGGCTATCCCCGCCGATCCCGCAGCAAAGGTCCGCGACCGTCGCGCTGTGTCCGAGCGCCTCGACCACCCGCTCCGCCTTGACTCGGCCGACCGCTCGCGAACTCGCCTGCTCCACGCCCGCCGGATCCGCGACGATCCGCTCGCCGAATTCGCCGAATTTAATCGCCGCCTTCTGCCTCGCTTCAACCAGCGCCAACGCGACCCGAACCCGCTCTGCTAAAGCCGATCGACGCAGCGCAGCGACCTGCGCCACGTCGCCCGGATCGATCGCCGCGGCTCGTTGCAGAAGCACCGCGTCCCGCGCCACGCTTTGCCAAAGTTCGATCTCACGCGACATGAGCGCGATGATACCACCGCCGATTTACGAGTCGATGCGACCCAACCGGATCCCGTTTCAAAAACGCGATGCGTATCACCTCCGGGTCAAACCCCAAGAACATCTACAAGCAATTGAAAATAGCCGGCGGCCTACGGACGCCGGACAAGAGAACAGACTGAGTGTCACGACAAAACAACTGCTCTCGCGTCCGGAGCCCTTAGGTCTCCGGCTATCGATGAGCGCTTCTCGTACACAACCTGCGAAACGCTGCTTTCGTCAGATGTCGCCGTAGCGCGTGAGCAGCGAGACGATGGCCTGCTGATTGGGCTTGAGATCGAGCGACTTGGACCAGGCCTTGATCGCCTGGTCGCGTTGATAGACATTGTCGCGTCCGCCCTCGATGTAGAGCGTCATGTACGCGACGCCCAGGCCGTTGAGCGCGGCGGTGTCGTTACCGTCCAGCGCGATCGCGGCCTTGAAGCTGCGAAGCGCTTCTTCGTACTTCTTCTGCTTGAAGTGGCAGACGCCCAGGCGTTCGTGCGCGGTCGAGGAGGGAGCGGTCGCGATGAGCGTGTTGAGCGTGTTCATCGCCCGCGTGTAGTTGCCCAGGCGGATGTGCGCGTCGGCGAGGCCGAGCAGCACGGGCTCGAGATCGTCTTCGCCGCTCGCCATCTCCGACGCGGTGCGGAACGCATCGATCGCGTCGACGAATCGCTCGCCGCGGACGTAGATAAAGCCGAGGTTCGCCCAGGCGCCAAACGATTCGTTGTCGAGTTCGGTTGCGCGTTTCGCAAACGCCAGCGCGAGACCGGGCCGATTGTCCTGCAGGTAGGCCGACGCGAGATCGCGATTGGCCTCCGCGGAGTCGGGCACGAGATTGATCGCGCGTTTGTAGCTGCGGATCGCGTAGGGTAGGTCGCCGAGCACCTGCTTGCAGATACCGAGATTGTAGTGGGCGTCGAAGTTGGTCGGCTCGATCGCCGCGGCGAGTTCGAAGCGGACCGAGGCCTTGTCGTAGTCGCCGCGCTCTTTATAGATGTCGCCGATGCCGATGTGCGCATCGACCACGCGCGGGTTCTCGAGCAGCGCCTGACCGAACATCGCGAAGGCCGAGTCCTGCAGCCCTTGTTCGAGATAGCCGTCCGCGCGATCGAGGTAATCGGTGATCCGCGCCTGGGCCTGGGCCTCGCGCTGCGCCTCGCAGCCCGGCAACGCCCACACCACCAGCCCCGACAACAACATCGCCTGCAACAAGGTTCGCTTCATCGCCTGTCCTTTCGCGGCTCCTACGGCCGCGGACTGAGATCGGTTCGTTTCAAACGCAACAGGCTACCATGCCCGACGAACCCTAGAATCATGTCGAAGATATTGACCCCGCACATTAAGCGAAAATACGCATGCGCATCGCACTGGCTCAAATCAACCCCACCGTCGGAGACATCCCCGGCAACGCCGCGCTCATCCGAAACGCCATCCACAACGCCAAACAACAGCACGCCCGCCTCGTCGTCTTCCCCGAGCTGGCGATTATCGGCTACCCGCCCAAGGACCTGCTCCTCAAGCCCGACGCGATCGATCAGTGCCTCGCCGCCGTCCAAGCGCTCGCCAAAGAATGCCTCGGCATCACCGCGGTCATCGGGCTGCCCGTCAAGTCCGAGAAGCCCGCCGGTCGAGACCTGCACAACGCCGCCGCCCTCTGCGACGACGGCCGGATCGCCAGCCTCCACCTCAAACACCTGCTACCCACCTACGACGTCTTCGACGAACAGCGCTACTTCGAGCCCGGCCCACGCGTCGACCTCAGCACCATCGACGGCACCAAGCTCGGCATCAGCATCTGCGAAGACCTCTGGAACGACCGCGAGTCCTTCACCCGCCAGCTCTACCACGACAACCCCGTCGACGAACTCGCCGCGGCCGGGGCAGAGCTCTTCATCAACTGCTCCGCCTCGCCTTACATCGTCCGCAAGCACGCCTTCCGACTCAAGCTCATGGCCAACGTCGCCCGCAAGCACCGCATCCCCATGGTCTACTGCAATCAGGTCGGCGGCAACGACGAACTCGTCTTCGACGGAAACTCCTGCGTCCTCGACGCTCAGGGCAACCTCGTCGCGCACGCCAAAGACTTCGAAGAAGACCTCTTGATCGCCGACGTGCCGATCGGCGAGCAAACGCAAAAAGAACAGTTGGGATGGGCGTCCCACCCGTCATCGACAACCCATGAACTTCGTGACGGGCGGGACGCCCATCCCACCGAAAACCAAGTCAATCGGCTTGAAAAACCCAAAGAGGGCCTCGCCTCGGTCTACGAAGCGCTGGTCCTCGGGCTTCGCGATTACGTCCGCAAGTGCGGATTCAAGAAAATCGTCATGGGGCTCTCCGGCGGGATCGACTCGGCCGTGAGCTGCGCGATCGCCGTCGCCGCCATCGGCAGCGAGAACGTCCACGGCATCGGCATGCCCTCGCGCTACTCCTCCGGCGGCAGCGTCGATGATGCGCGCGAGCTCGCCGAGAACCTCAGCGTCAAGTTCGACGTCATCCCCATCGAGCCCGGCCACGCCGCGATGGAACAGATGCTCGATGACGTCTTCGCGGAGTTAAACCTTCCGGGGTCCGGCGTCACCGAAGAGAACATTCAGGCCCGACTCCGCGGTAACCTCATGATGGCGCTGAGCAACAAGACCGGCGCCATGCTCGTCACGACCGGCAACAAGTCCGAAATGGCCGTGGGCTACTGCACGCTCTACGGCGACATGTGCGGCGGCTTCTCCGTGCTCGTCGACGTTCCGAAAACGATGGTGTACGACCTCGCGAAGTGGATCAACGACGACGCGGATTCGCCTCTGAGACAACGATTTAACGGCATCACCATCCCCGTCGACACGATCACCAAACCGCCCAGCGCTGAACTGCGCCCCGATCAGACCGACCAGGACTCGCTGCCGGAATACGACGTGCTCGACGCGATCATCGAGCGCTACGTCGAGCGCGAGCAGAGCGTACCGACGATCGTGAACGAAACCGGGTTCGACGTCGCGGTCGTCCAACGCATCGCGAGGCTGATCGACATCAACGAGTACAAACGCAAGCAGGCCGCCCCGGGCCTAAAGATCACCGGCCGAGCGTTTGGGTTTGGAAGAAGGATGCCGATCGCCCAGCGGTACGACAGCAATGCGCGTCGCCTTGCAGGCGACGGCTAACGCAGCATCTTCTTAGTTAGCCGTCGCCTACGGGGCGGCGTGACTCCAGGGTCAGGTCCGCGAGCGCTTTGTCCTGCGCGTCGGCGAGTTGTTTGAGCAGGTCGCGGCCGGGGATGTTTTTGAGGTCCGCGTGATCGGGGACGGTCGTGATGAGGTCGGCGATGCGGATGCGTCCCGGGGGCATCGCGAGGGCGAGGTCGGCCGGGCCGTCGTCGTTCGGCAAGCGGTGCAGCAGTCCGCGAGTAACGAGTCCATCGACGATCTGCGACACCGAGGCGATGGACGCACCGATTTCGTCGGCGATGGTTTCGACGCCGCAGGTTTTACCCGTCTCGAATCGCTGGGCGATGACGCTCATGACGGGGATGACCAGCCGGGGGTCGCGCGCGACGGGTTCTTGGCGAGACGACTCGAATCGGCCCCGTCGGTGCGCGGGCAGCGTCTGGAGGATGTGCGTGACCTGCAGGCCCGCGAGCACGACGAGCCAGGAGACGTAGACCCAGAAGAGAAAGACGGGGATGAGCGCGAGCGAGCCGTAGAGTTGCGCCTGCGTCGGGCTCAGCACGGCGCTTTCGATGTACCAGCGCAGCGCGACTTTCATCGTCTCCCACGCCAGGGCCGAGACGAGCGCCCCGGCCAGCGCGGGCTTGATCGCGACCCTTGCGTTGGGCATCAGTTTGAAGATCAGCACGAAGAGCAGCCAGGTGACGATCAGCGCGGTGAACTGGTTGAGCAGGCCCAGCAACCAGTCGAGCGCGTAGACGCCCTCGACCGCGTCGGCGAGGCGGGTCGAGAGGTAGAAGCTGGCCCAGATGAGCACGGGCCCGAGGGTGATGATCGCCCAATAGATGGGGATGCGGACGTGCCACGGCCGGCCCTGCGGGGCTCTAAAAATGATGTTGAAGGTTTTTTCGACGGTGACGATCAGACCCACCGCCGCCCAGATCAGCACGAGCATGCCGACGACACCGATGCTGCCGATGCGGATCGAGGTCGCGTTCCTGGCCAGGCCGCCGATGACCTCGTCGATCTTACGCTTCATCTCGGCGTTGGCTCGGGCTTCTTCGGCGGCGGCTTGATCGGTCGCGTCGGGCGTCGCGCCGTTCATGAAATCGATCTGTCGACCGAGCCAAGAACGCGCTGGATTCGATGCTCCGGCTGTCCCATCGATCTCAACATCGGCGCTCGACGCATCCGCATCGCTCGGCGCCTCGGTGTCGATGTCGATTTCAAGAACGGTGTAGACGAGTTTCGTCAGGCCCTGTTGCGAGTCGTCGAAGCCGCCGAAGGCTTTGAAGACGATCAGCGCCATGACGATCATGGGGATCAGCCCGAAGATCGTGCGGTAGGTCAGCGCGGCGGCCATG
>JBMYUK010000096.1:0-8298 GCA_049605275.1 Phycisphaeraceae bacterium | reverse complement strand
GCTGGTGAAGCGGAAGACGAGCTTCGCGCCCCTGTAGCCGTCGCGTTCGTAGGCTTCGGCGCTCAGAAGCTCCATGTCCGGCATGTCCTTTTCCGAGGTCTCCTTGACCCATTTCGCGTAGGTCTCGGCGTCGGGGATCGGCGGGAAGGCTTCGCCCTCCGCTTTGCGATACTGGATGTTCAGATTGGTGGGCAAGAGCTCGCCGCTGCCGCGCGTCTCCTGCAACCGGAGAAACATCTTCTCGCGCTCGTTGAGAGTGAGCTGCCACGTCGCCGGCGCTCGGAGCGAAAAAGCCATCGGCTCGACCTCGATCAGCCGGGTCCGCTCCGCCTCGTCGGCAACGACCGCCGCGTTTTCTGCCGCCGCGCCCTCCTCGGCGACCAGCGCTTCGGCCGAGCACCACGCGACCAACACCACGATCAACAACAAACGAATCTTCATCAAAATTTTCCTAGCGGCGGCAGCATCGTATCGATTCTATATGGATCCCGGTTTGAGTTTTCTCTGTACATGTATGAGAAGTTGAAAATAGCCGGAGACCTATGGGCTCCGGACAAGATAACAGGCTGGGTGTCAAAACAAACAACTGGTTTCGCTCCGGAGTCCGTAGGTCTCCGGCTATTGATGGGCAATTCTCGTACATGTACTGATGGGTGCCCGGGGCAGGCGGCCTGGGGATGCCTCGGAACAGCGTCTTTGTATTGTTCTTGCGGCCCCTTGCGCCGGGTCTTCGCAAGCTCAGACACCGTTCATCCATCAGATGCGATCGCCTGTCCGTACGACGTGCTCTCGGTGCGGATTCAGTGGGCGATGGCTCGACCCCCGTGCGTTGCCCGGCGGCTAACGCGTTTGCAAAACGCGAGCGCAATAACGCCGGTTGCGATAACGACGGCGGCACCGGGCCGAGCCGGGCCGGCTCGCGACTTGAAGCGCTAGGGTGGTCTATCGCTCGCGCGGCCCGAATCTCTATCAACGCTCGGGGCCTGCCCGGAAACAGGCCCTAAGACATCCGAGTCATGCATCGGCCGACGGCGATCGCGGTCCGCGATGTCGTGTTCGGGTTCGTGATGTTCGGCAATAAGCGTTCTCCGATCGAGTTTGTATGTTCGCATTCGGTTTGGCGTTTAGCCTACGCGACCGCGCTCGGCCTGTCACGGACTTTTTGGGGGCGGTGTGACAGCTAGTTGTCACCTCAAACGCAACTTTTTTTCACCGCAGCGGAGCGCTTCGGCCGGATTCGACCGCTGCATCGAGCATCGCCTTGAGTTTGGCGACGATCTCGGGGCGTTGGCTGTAGCGATTGGTCGTCTCGCCGGGGTCTTCCGCGAGGTTATAGAGCTGGCCCGGCGCATCGGGGTCGGTGTCTTCGAGTTTGTAGGGCTTCATGCTCCAGTCGACGCGCTTGCGGTCGTAATCGTTGCCGCCCGAGCCCCGGTGGTCCATGTACTTCCACTGTCCGACGCGGATCGACAGGTGCTGATCCCAGTGCGTCTGCTGGATCAGGTACGGGCGAAGCGATTCTTCGCCCTGCTCGTTGAAGAACACGGGCAGCATGTTGTAGCTGTCTTCCGCGTTGTCGTTGTCGATCGACGCGCCGACCAGCGCTGCGCAGGTCGCGTACAGGTCCGTCAACGACAGCATCTGGTCGCTCGTCGTACCCGGATCGATCCGATCGGGCCAGCACGCGATCATCGGCGTGCGGTGTCCGC
Organism: Phycisphaeraceae bacterium; assembly: GCA_049605275.1. Classification (GTDB taxonomy): domain Bacteria; phylum Planctomycetota; class Phycisphaerae; order Phycisphaerales; family Phycisphaeraceae; genus JAHQVV01. Next base: position 6,589 of record JBMYUK010000096.1, on the reverse strand, counting down.
CTTCCCAGCCGTCGCGCTTCACGCCGCGCCAAGGGTTCGCGCCGTCGTGGCCGTGGTCTTTACGCATGTGGATCACCGTCGGCACCTCGGGCCCGTTGTCCGAGCAGAAGATCACCAGCGTCTCCTCAGCGACACCTTGCGCTTCGAGCGTCTTCATGAGTTCGCCGACGATCCAGTCCATCTGATGGATAAAGTCGCCGTGCGGCCCGGCGTCGGTCTTACCGCGAAACGGCTTCGCGGGGATCGACGGCAGGTGTACCGCCTGCATGGAGTGGAACAAGAAAAAGGGCTTGTCTGGCATCGTCTCGACATGCTCTTGGATGAAGGCCTGACTCTTCCTCAGGAAAACCATGTCGACTTCGGACGCGTCGAAGTCGTCCGCGACCAGGCCCGGCCGAAAGTCGTTGGTGTACGGGTTCTTCGGGTACTTCGACTTATCGATCAGGCCTTGGGGCGGGTTGGGGATGCGGTCGTTCTCGATGTACGCGTAGAGCCAGTCGGTGGTCGGGCACGACGCGGTGCCGAAGAACCGATCGAAGCCGTGGTCGGTCGGTCCGCCGTCGATCGCTCGGCCGTAGTCGATGCGCTCAACGCCCTTCAACCCGCCCTGATGGATCGGTTCGCCCGCCTGGTCATACGCGGTCAAGCCGATGTGCCACTTACCAAACATCGCGGTGGCGTAGCCGGCGTCGCGCAACAGCTCGGCAAGCGTGACCCGCTCGTCTTCGATGATGCAAGGCCCGCCCACACCGGTGAACACCGGGCTCTTGCCGATTCGAAAGCACATCGCCCCGGTCATCAGCGAGAAGCGCGTCGGTGTGCAGACCGTCGCCGGGCTGTGCGCATCGGTGAAGCGCATGCCCCGCTCCGCGAGCGCATCGAGGTGCGGCGTCTGCACCTTCGACTCGGGGTTGTAGCAAGACACGTCGCCGAAGCCGAGGTCGTCGGCCATGATGATGAGGATATTAGGCGGCCGATCCGCAGCGTCGGGCGTAGCGGAGCAGCCCGCCAACCAGCCAGCGGCGGCGGCGAGGGTCAACAGCAAGAGGGTGGCGCGTTTGATTCGCATGTGTGGTACAGCGTGTTTGTGTGGTTCGTTCTAAATGTAGTGTCAGCACGCGCGTCGTGCGCGTAACAAAAAAGAAGCTCACGGTTTCAATCCGTTGGCTTCGCGTGATTTTAATCGGTCGATACGCTTACGCGTCCAGCTGGGGGCGGTCGGCCTCTGGCCAATCGACGTGGAACTTCTTGCCGCGGGGCTGGTCGGTGCGTTCGTAGGTGTGGGCGCCGAAGTAGTCGCGCTGGGCTTGCAGCAGGTTGGCCGGGAGCGTCGCGGTGCGGTAGCCGTCGTAGTAGGCGAGCGCCGCGCCAAACGCGGGGACGGGGATGCCGTACTGCACCGCCAGGCCGATGACTCTGCGCCACGCGGCCTGGCCTTTGTGGACCGCGTCTTTGAAGTAATCGTTGAGCAGGAGATTCACGAGCTTGGGCTCGGCCTCGTACGCCTCGGTGATCTTCTGAAGGAAACGCGCACGGATGATGCACCCGCCGCGGAAGATCTTCGCGATCTCGGCGAAGTTGAGGTCCCAGTCGTACTCGTTCTGCGCCTCGGTCATGAGTTGGAAGCCCTGGGCGTAGCTGACGATCTTCGAGCAGTAGAGCGCCTGCTGAATCGCGTCGATGAGCTCGGACTTGTCGCCGACCGACTCGGGTATCGCCGGGCCTTCGAGGATATCGCTCGCCGCGACGCGTTCGTCCTTGATCGCGCTCAGGCAACGCGCAAAGACCGCCTCGGCCATCGCGTTGGCGGGGATGCCCAGGTCCAGCGCGTTCTGACTCGTCCACTTGCCCGTCCCCTTTTGGCCGGCCGTATCGAGCACCACGTCGACGAACCAGTTGTCGCGGTTGGTGGGGTCTTTCTGCTGGAGGATATCGGTGGTGATCTCCATGAGGAACGAGTCGAGCTCGCCCTCGTTCCACTTGCCGAAGACCTCGGACATCTCGCCGGGGTTCATCTTCAGGAGATGTTTCATCAGGAAGTAGGCTTCGCAGATGAGCTGCATGTCGATGTACTCGATGCCGTTGTGCACCATCTTGACGTAGTGGCCCGCGCCGTTCGCTCCGATGTACGTCGTGCAGGGCTCGCCCTCGTCGAGGGTGACGGGGTTGTTCGGGTCGTTGCGTTCGATGGGCTTGCCGGTGGTCGGATCGACCTTCGCGGCGATGGCTTTCCAGATGGGTTCGAGTTCTTTCCACGCCGACGCGCTGCCGCCGGGCATGAGCGACGGGCCGAAGCGCGCGCCCAGTTCGCCGCCCGACACGCCCGAGCCGAAGAAGCGATAGCCCTGCTCCGCGAGGTCTTTCTCCCGGCGGATCGTGGCGTTCCAGTTCGAGTTGCCGCCGTCGATGATGATGTCGTCTTCGTCCAAGAGCGGCAGCAGACCCTCGATCACCTTGTCCACCGCGTCGCGATCGCTTGGCAGCACGGCCGTCGACTTCACGAGCAGGATGATCTTCCGCGGCTTCTTCAGCGACTTCACAAACTCGGCCAACTCGGGGAAACCGATCACGCGCTCGGCGCTCGGCTCTTCCGCCTTGTTCTTGGCGATGAACTCTTCCATCACCGACGTCGTGCGGTTGTACACCGCGACCGTGTAGCCGTGGTCGGCCATGTTGAGGACGAGGTTCTGACCCATCACGGCCAGGCCGATCAGGCCGATATCACAAGTTGCGTCTGACATTCGATTGCTCCAATTCGTTTTGAACCACGAAGGCACGAAGGCACGAAGGTCACGAAGGTCACGAAGGGAAAGGCCTTACTTCGTGTTCTTCGTGCCTTCGTGGTTACACCCGCGTCATTGCGGGACATATTCGTTTTCGAGCCGGCATTTTATCAATCTGACGTGAGTTTGCCTTTCACCAAGGTGACGACGCGGTCGCCCGCTTTCGCGACGGTCTGGTCATGCGTGACCATGGCGATCGTCTGGCCGTCCTTGTGCAGGCTGCGGAACAGGTCGAGGATCGAGCCGGCGGTATCGGCATCAAGGTTGCCCGTCGGCTCGTCCGCGAGCAGCACGCTCGGGCGGTTGACCAGGGCTCGGGCGATGGCGACGCGTTGGCGCTCGCCGCCGGACAATTTCGCGGGGCGGTGGGTCAAGCGGTCTTTCAAGCCGACGCGCTCGAGCGCTTGGATCGCCGTCTCGCGTGCCTGCTTTCGCTTGCCCGGCCAGGCGAACACCGTGCTACTCAGCATCGACCCGATCAGCACGTTCTCCAACGCGCTCAGCTCCGGCAGCAGGTGATAGAACTGAAACACGAACCCCGCGTGCCGATTGCGGTAGCGGTCCAGCCTGCCGCCGCGGAGCGTGAAGATGTCCGTGCCGTCGAACACGACCGAGCCCGACGTCGGCCGATCCAGCCCGCCGAGCAGATGCAACAGCGTGGACTTACCCGAGCCCGACCGCCCGAGGATCGACAGCCACTCGCCGTTGTCGATCGACAGGTCGACCCCGCGCAAGACGTGCAGCTCGCGGCCGGCTTCGTGGAAGGAGCGCTTGAGGTTGCTGGCCGTAATAATTGCGGATTTCGAATTTCGGATTTCGGATTTCAAAGCAACTCGCCCTCACGAAGGTGCATGGGATGGATTGCAATCCGAAATCCGAGATCCGAAATCCGAAATCGATACCTATTCATACCGCAGCGCCTCGACCGGGTTGAGTCTCGCCGCGATCACGGCCGGGATGATCGCGCCCAGCACGCTGCTCACCACCGCGCCGATCGCGATGTTGCGCACCTCCAGCCAGTTCACCTCGTCGGGGATCGACTCGAAGAAATACAGCTGCGGGTCCCACATTCGCCAACCGATCCGGCTGTCGTACCCCGAGATCACGGGCAGGTCGATCACCGGGAACGCGTAGTACGCGATCGCCATCAACCCGACGAACGCCCCGAGAAAAGCGATGAGCCCGGCCCCGAGCGTGAAGTCGCGTCGACGATTGCACCACGCCAGCACGCTCGATCCGATCAGCGCGAACACCCCCGCCAGGACCACCGTCGCGATCAGCGTCGCCAGCCGCGTCGCCAGCGCTTCCTGCAGATGGTTCAGGTTCGTTACGGTGAACCACGCGAGCCAGACGCCAAGCCCCGCGCCGATCAGCCCGATCGCCAACCCGTAGCTCACGAACAGGCTCAAGACGCCCGTCGACGGCGCCCCGATCGCGCGCAGCACGCCGATGTCCCGCGTCTTCTCCAGCACGATCATGTAAAACGTCGTCGCCACCATGATGATCGCGACGATCGAGATGATGACGAAGAGAAACGTCACCATGCCTTTTTCGTTTTTGACTGCGCCAAGCAGCGTGCCGTGCACCTCTTCCCACGTCATGGCGAAGACCAGCGCGCCGGGGCGCTCGTTCCGATACACGCCGAGCACGCGGTCGCAGACCCGACTGAGTTGTGCGTCGGTCACGTCCTCGGCCGCCTTGACGTAGACGTGCGTCGCCCGCGCCGGCCGGGTCACGCGCTCGCCGCCCTCGCCCGTGAGTTCGTCGAACGCCGTGAACTCGTCGATCGCGTGCATCTGCAACGATTTCTGAAGCCAGTCCAGCGGCACGAAGATCACGTTCTTATCGATCTCGAAGTAGCCGGTCTTAAACTCATTCACCGCCGGCACGCGCAGCTGCACCGCGTCGATCGGGTCCCCGGCGGGCGAGAAGATCGGCAGCGCCAGCTTGATCGGATTGATCTTGTTCGGCACCATCACCGGGATGTTCGCGATCGAATCGTCGAACGCATACGACCCGTCCTGCAGGCGATACTGGTACGGGTTCACCGCGACGCCCAGCACCGCGGCCGGGCCCTGCGCCTGCATCCCGAACGTGCCGAAGCCTTCGGGCGTTTGAAGCGTCCGTCCCGCCGCGCGCAGGTCGTACATCGACTCGATCAGGCGGCGCTCCTCTGCCGTGACGATCCCCGACGCGCCCCCGAGCAGATCGTCCGCGTCCCACATCAGCGTCTCGAAGTAAGGCACGATCCGGTTGTACGCGCTCGGCTCGATGCCGATCACCTTGACCGGCGCGGTGCTCGTGCCGATCGTCACCGTCGCGGGATACTCGATCGCCGCCGTCGCCACCGCGACCTCCGGCCGATCGCGCAGCTTCGCGATCAACCCCTCGTAATCCTCCAGCCCCGTCAGCGAGGGCGACTGGATGACGACATCCGGCGTCAACCGCTTCGCCGTCGTCTGCATCAGATCTAAAAACCCGCCCATCACCGACGCGACGATGATGACCATCGCCGTGCAGATCGTCACCGCCACCGCCGCGAACAGCGGCGCGAGCTTGCGTCGGAGATACTTCGAGATGAGCAGTAGCTTGTACATGGTTCGGTTTGGAACCACAGATGCACACGGATGCACACGGATTCAAGGCAGAAGATAGCTGATCGGGTTCACGCTTGTTCACAAATAAAACATGTCTGTCTTTATCCGTGTTCATCCGTGTGCATCTGTGGTTTCAATCCTTGCCTTGAGGTCGCATCAGCGGGAAGAGGATCACGTCGCGGATCGACGGCGCCCCGGTGAGCATCATGACCAGGCGGTCGATGCCCAGGCCGATGCCGCCGGCCGGGGGCATGCCGACGCGGAGGGCCTCGAGGAAGTCTTCATCCACCTGCTGCTGCTCTTCCTCGTCGCCGACCTGCTCGCGGAAGTGGTGTTCCTGGATGTCCGGGTCGTTGAGCTCGGTGTAGCCGGGGCTGATCTCGACGCCGTTGATGGCAAGCTCGTAGACATCCGCGAAGTAGTCGTCGTCCTTGCATCGCTTGGCCAGCGGGATGATGACGCCGGGCACGCGGGTGACGAAGCACGGGTCGATGAGCGTGGGCTCGATGAGTTTTTCAAAGACCTCGGTGAGTTGCTCGGCGGGCTCGCCTTCGAAGGATAAGTCTTTGCCGGGGTTTTGCTCGCGGAGCTTGTCAATCTGTTCTTGTGTGGCGGGCTTCTTCTCGAACTGCCAGCCTGTTCGCTCTACGACCAAGTCCACCATCGACACGCGGCGCCAGGGACGGGTGAGGTTGATGGTGCGCGGGGGGGCTGAAGCCCCCTCCGCCTGGGGGTGTTCGATGACGAGTGTGCCGAAGACTTTCTCGGCGACGGTGCAGACCATGTCTTCGACGAGGTCGGCCATGGTTTGCCAGTCGCCGTAGGCGTCGTAGGCCTCGAGCATGGTGAACTCGGGGTTGTGCCGTGGGCTGATGCCTTCGTTGCGGAAGTTGCGGTTGATCTCGAAGACTTTTCGCATGCCCCCGACTAAAAGCCGCTTGAGGTAGAGCTCCGGGGCGATGCGGAGGGTGAGCGGGAGGTCGAGGGCGTTGTGGTGGGTTTTGAAGGGTTTGGCCGCGGCGCCGCCGTGCAGGGATTGGAGCATCGGGGTTTCGACTTCCATGAAGCCTTTGTCGCGGAGGTAGTCGCGGATGGCGTCGATGATGGCGATGCGTTTTTGCATCGTGTCCATGACGTCGGGGTTGGTGTGGAGGTCGACGTAGCGCTTGCGGTATCGGGTTTCGGGGTCGGTGAGGCCGTGGTGCTTGC
>JBMYUK010000095.1:0-8337 GCA_049605275.1 Phycisphaeraceae bacterium | reverse complement strand
GCGTCGATAAGGCGGAGATCAAAGAGCGGTCGCGGTACGTGCCGCACGTCATCGAGCCCGCGTCCGGCCTGACCCGCGCGGTGCTCGTCGTGCTGTGCGAGGCGTTCACGCCGACGCCCGACCGCGACGGGTCCAAGTACATTCTCAGCTTCAAGCCGAAGTTCGCCCCGATCAAGGCCGGGATCTTCCCGCTGGTCAACAAGGACGGCATGCCCGAGGTCGCACAGAAGCTCTACATGCAGTTGCGCGACAAGTACCCCGTCGAGTACGACGGCAAGCAGTCGATCGGCAAGCGCTACGCCCGCATGGACGAGATCGGCACGCCCTTCTGCTTCACCATCGACGGCGACACGCTGACCGACCAGACCGTCACCGTCCGCGACCGCGACACGTTGGCTCAGGAGCGGATTCATTTAGACAGGGTTGAGGCGTTTCTGGCTGAGAAACTCGAAGCCTGACCAAACCGACTAACTTGCCTGATCGGTACAAGCGGGATTTCGCCAATCTTTCCCGCCGACCCAGAGGAAATCGGTTGCACACGCATGCGTGGACTTTATTCTTCCGATGGACGAGAGCACCATCGATAAGGGAAGAGAAAAGATGATCCGAACCACCACCGCATTGTTGACTGTTGCTGCGCTATCGACCGCGACGGGCGTATCCGCTGGCTGGTCGCACGAGATCGATCTGAATAGCTACGAACACGGGGCCGTGCTGAACGGTGTCGATCTGGGCTTTGTCACCGCGACCGCGGACAACTTCCACAACACCGCGGACCTGCTCGTCGCCTTCGACACCCGGCTCACCGGCACCCGCGATTCCGACCTCCAAGGCGCGAACGGCAACGGCGGCAAGTGGTCCAAGGGCAACCTCAAGGGCAAGACCGACGTCTTGGGCAACATCTTCATCCTTCAGGAAATCGATCACAACTTCGCCGGCTACACCGACGCGACCAACAGCGTCGTCGCCCGACCCGACGACGAAGGCCGACGCTCCGGCGGCACGAGCCCCGGCGCCGGCGAGATCTACTTTGACTTCGCCAAGTCCGTGCAGTCCATCGGCTTCACGCTGATCGACGTCGAGAAGACCGGCGAGTTCAACCGCGAGACCGGCTTCTTCGCCACCTTCACCGGCGGCGGCCAGACCGCGACCGTCTCCTTCAAAGACTTCATCGACGACGACAGCGCCTTCTACGACCCGAGCATCAAGTTCGGCAACAACTCGGCCAACCGCATCGCACCGATCACCGCGAGCCAGCTCGGCCTCTCGTCCATCGAACGAGCCACGATCAACCTCGGCGGCTCCGGCGGCGTCGGCGACGTCAAAGTCACCGGTGTACCCACCCCGACCGCGGCCCTCGGCGGCCTCATCACCGCGGGCATCCTCCTCGGCCGACGACGCAAGCAACGGGCCTGATCGCCCCGCCCTTTTCTCGAATGCCTCACATCGCCGCGGCCTCATCGCCGCGTTTTTATATTGCGTACCCACGCAATCGCTTTACCTATTTTCCCCGTTTACGCTATCGCCCCGGCGAGCAACAACCCATCTTTCCAAATCGGCCGTGCCGCGAATATTCACGGTAAAACAAAGCTGAAAAGCGTTGTATTCGCTGCGGTTTCCGCTAGACTCTTGGCTTCCAATCATCACCCTGGAGAGGGAAGCTCAATGAAGATCCGTATCGCAATCGTCGCTATCGTCATCGCCTCGACGGGCACGCAAGCCTCGGCCACGTACGGCGGCTGGGGCGAGTGGCGCGAAAACGTACGCGAGTGGCGTAGCAACCACAAGCCCAGCCCCAACGGCAACGCATGGGGCCACTGGCACCAATCGTCCAAGCAGGAGCGCAAGCAGGCGCTGCGGAGTTGGCTGCAGGACATCGTCTCGGCCTACAAAGCCAAACAAGAAGAACGCTGGGGCAGCCAGGCCGACGAGAACAGCGGCTGGAACAACGGACGCGATTGCGAGAAGCCGGACAAGTCTGAGACCTACGGCAACGGCCCGAAACAAGATCGCGGCGAAGACTGCGACCCGAAAGTCACCGGCGTCCCGACGCCGACTGCTGCGCTCGGGGGCCTAGCGATGGCCGGCGTCATGATCGGCCGACGCCGCCGAGCGTAACAGCACCGAGACAACACAAGCAAAGATAAACAACCGCGGCACGCCGTCGCGGTTGTTTTTCGTTCGGACTGCGTGTCGATCGACGGAATCAAACGGATCTCGTTTTTTAGTTTTCTCGTGGAAATAGCCGCAACGCTACGCGTCGCAGGCGAAGCAAGACACGCTGGTCGCGTGTGTCCGGCGACGCGTAGTATCGCGGTTATGCTTCTGAACCGGCCCAATCGCGAAGTTTCAAAAGTAAGGCGTATCACATGCGTCGGCCGGTCGGATAGGCATTCCCGCTTATCGATTGGCTCATATGCATCCCACGAAAACCTCGCGCGTCTTGATAGCCGCCGCGTCACACGCGTGGGTGGAATCGGCTGGCATGTTCGGCGTGACCGTGATCAAAGCTGGAAACGGCTTGACCCCCATGCGTTGCCCGGCGGCTACGCAACGCATCAATACTTACATTGACATGCGTACAAGCGTCTCGCCGGCTGACGCTGTTACTTGAGCGCCTTCATACGCTCGGCGGCTTGTTTCATCGCGTCGATGCCGGTGAGGTGTCCGTCGATCGATGACATCGCTTTTTCGCCATCGGCCGTCGGCTGGACGAGCATCGCGGTGACGATGTGATCGGTGAGAAAATCTGAGGCTTCGCTATAAGGCTGATCGAACAGCGGGTCGTAGATCTCGATCTCGTTCTTGCCGCTCATCGCGGTCGCCACGACCCAGTGCAGGTTGCCGTTCTCGCGCCGCCGAATCAGCAGCACGGCCGGGTGTCCCGAGCGCAAGTGCGAACAAAGCCGGCCCCATGCGCTCGAATCGCCGAGTGCGAGCGTTTCGATTTCGAAGTAATCCTGCGTGAGCACCATGTACATGTCCGGGTGCAATGCGCCGGTGGTATCGGGCACGTAGAAGAGCGCTTTGATATCGACGCCCATGCGGCGGCGCAAGCGTTCTTTGTCGGCGTCCAGGCCGTAGGCTGCATAAACGGTGCTTAGCGCGTGCAGCCCGCAGGTAAAGCCCTCGGTCTGTTCTTCGAGCGTGAATGCGACGGGCGTCGCCGTCGGCCGATCGTCGGTATGAGCGATCAACCAGGTGCGAGTCACAATAATCACGGGCGTGATCATCAGCACCAGGAACAACAGCTTGGCGAGCAACAGCTTGTGTGAAATCGCCCAGCGGAAGAGGGCTGTTGAGATGGATCGGGCGTGTTGCTGCATCGTTTGAACTGTTGTGTCTGGTAGAAAGCAGCGTTTCGTACGATCGAATCGAAAGGCCAGCTTCGAAACGCTATGTGTCTGCCGAGAAACAGTTGGGCTCAGGTCGTCGCCGGTTCCGCGGCTTTGGCGTAGTCTTGCAGGGCGTGGACGTCCCAGGCACCCTGCTTGATCGCGCGCATGGCGTGGGCCGCGGCGACGCCGCCGGTCGCGGTCGTGATCATCGGGACGCCGAAGCGCACAGCGGTGGCGCGGAGCTTGCCCTCGTCTGTGCCGGCGCCTTTGCGGGTGGGGGTGTTGATGATGAGAGCGATCTCGTCGTTCTTGATGAGGTCGATCGCGTTGGGTCGGCCTTCCTTGATCTTGTTGAGTCGGGTCGAGGCGATGCCGTGCTGCTTGAGGTGCTTGTGCGTGCCGGCGGTGGCGAGCAGTTCGTAGCCGAGCTCGGTGAGTTCGCTGGCGATGCCGACGGCGTGGTCCTTGTCGGACTTGCGGAAGCTGATGAAGATCTTGCCCTCGGTGGGGAGTTTCTGATTCGCGCCCATCTGCGCCTTGGCGAAGGCGACACCGAAGTCTTTGTCCGCGCCCATGACCTCGCCGGTGGATCGCATCTCGGGGCCGAGCACGACGTCGACGCCGGGGAACTTGCTGAAGGGGAAGACGGATTCTTTAACCGAGGTGTGCCGCGGGACGACCTCTTCGGTGATGCCGAGTTCGCTCAACTGCTTGCCGGCCATGACCTTCGCGGCGAGCTTGGCCCACTGCACGCCGGTCGCCTTGCCGACGAAGGGCACGGTGCGCGAGGCGCGCGGGTTGACCTCGATGACGTAGATCTCGTGGGCGTGGTCGGCCGGGTCGTCGCCCTCGTGTTTCTGACGGATCGCCCACTGCACGTTCATCAGGCCGCGGACGTTCAAGGCCTTGGCCATCGCGCGCGACTTCGCTTTGAGTTCGTCGACAACGGACGCGGGCAGCGAGTAAGGCGGGATCGAGCAGGCCGAGTCGCCGGAGTGGATGCCCGCCTCTTCGATGTGTTCGAGGACGCCGCAGACGATCGCGCGTTGGTCCTCGGCGGGTTCGCGGCCGGGAGTGACCGGACCGAAATCCGCAATCACGTCGATGTCGCATTCCGTTGCCTCGGCGAGGAATTTGTCGATCAGGATCGGCTGGCCGTCGAGGTCGCTCGCCCCGATCGCGATGAGCATGTACTTGCGCAGCTGTTCGTCGTCGAAGACGGTTTCCATCGCTCGCCCGCCGAGCACAAACGACGGGCGGACCAAGACGGGGTAGCCGATATCGTTGGCGATCTCGACTGCCTGGTCCGCGTCGTAGGCGATGCCGTTGGCGGGTTGGCGGACATCGAGTTCGTCGCACAGGGCTTTGAACTTGTCGCGGTCTTCGGTGAGGTCGATCGAGTCGACGCTGGTGCCGATGATGGGGACGCCCGCGGCACGCAGACCGTTGGCGAGGTTGAGCGGGGTCTGGCCGCCGAATTGCACGATGACGCCGTGGACAAGGCCACCCGCATCGGAGAACGGCCTGCCGTTCAATCGCTCGCAAAGATTGAGCACGTCCTCCATCGTCAAGGGCTCGAAGAACAAGAGGTCCGACGTGTCGTAGTCGGTCGAGACCGTCTCGGGGTTCGAGTTGACCATCACCGCCTCGAAGCCGAGCTCTTTCGCGGCAAAGGCGGCTTGGACGCAGCAGTAGTCGAACTCGATGCCCTGACCGATGCGGTTGGGACCGCCGCCGAGGATGATGATCTTCTTCTTGTCGCTGACGCGAATCTCGTCGTCGACGATCTCCTCGCCGTTCATGGTGAAGGGCGTCTCGTAGGTCGAGTAGTAATACGGCGTCGCCGCCTCGAACTCGGCGGCGCAGGTGTCGACGAGCTTGTACACCGGCTCGATGCCGAGCTTCTTGCGACGCTTGCGCACGGCCATGATGTTCGTCGTCGTGATCGCACCGAGGAACAGGTTCGCCAACTGCGGATCGCTGTAGCCCATCTGCTTCGCACTAAACAGCAGCTCGCGCGAACAATCCTCCAGCGAACCCGCGGCCTCCAGCTTCGCCTCGAAGTCGACCAACTGCTTGATCTGATCGAGGAACCACGGATCGATCTTCGTCGCCTCGAACACCTCGTCGATCGACCAGCCCATCTTGAAGGCGTAACGCACGTAGTACATCCGCCCCTGGCTGGGCACGCGCAGCTTCCGCTCCAACCGATCCGCGTCGATCGGCCACTGCACCCGCGATCCGTCGGCCAGCTCGACCCCGCGGATGTTCTGCAGGTACTTGTCGTTCTGATCAAGCCCGAGCCCGAACCGCTTGACCTCCATCGAGCGGATGCCCTTCTGCAAGGACTCCTTAAACGTGCGCCCGATCGACATCGCCTCACCCACCGATTTCATCTGCGTCGTCAGCGTCTCGTCCGCCTCGGGAAACTTCTCGAACGTCCAGCGCGGCAGCTTCGTCACGACGTAATCGATCGACGGCTCGAAGCACGCGACCGTCTTGCCCGTGATGTCGTTCGGCAACTCATCGAGCGTGTAGCCGACCGCCAGCTTCGCTGCGATCTTCGCGATCGGAAAGCCCGTGGCCTTGGACGCCAAAGCCGACGAGCGCGACACGCGCGGATTCATCTCGACGACGACCATTTCGCCGGTGTCCGGGTTGATCGCGAACTGGCAGTTGGACCCGCCGGTCTCGACGCCGATGGCCCGCAAAATCGCCAGCGACGCGTCGCGCATCCGCTGGTATTCCTTGTCGGTCAGCGTCTGGGCCGGCGCGACGGTGATCGAGTCGCCGGTGTGGACGCCCATCGGGTCGAAGTTTTCGATCGCGCAGATGATGACGGCGTTGTCGTTCTTGTCGCGCATCACCTCCATTTCGTACTCTTTCCAGCCCAGCAGCGATTTGTCGATGAGGACCTGCGTGGTCATCGACGCGTCGAGGCCGCGCTTGGCGATGTCCTCGAACTCCTCGAGGTTGTACGCGATGCCGCCGCCCGTGCCCCCGAGGGTAAACGCCGGCCGCACGATCGCGGGCAGGCCGACCTCGTCGAGGATCGCCCGGGCCTCGTCCATCGTCGTCGCGGTCTTGGACTCGGGGCTCTTGAGCCCGATCGAGTCCATGCACCGCTTGAAGAGTTCGCGGTCTTCGGCTTTGTAGATCGCTTCGCGGGTGGCGCCGATCATCTCGACGCCGTGCTTCTCGAGGATGCCCTCTTCTTCGAGTTGGCAGGCGCAGTTGAGCGCGGTCTGTCCGCCGAGGGTGGGCAGGAGCGCGTCGATGTGGAACGGGCCGTCTTTTTCCTTGGCGATGATCTTATCGACGGCCTCGGGGGTGATCGGCTCGATATACGTGCGATCCGAAAACTCCGGATCGGTCATGATCGTCGCGGGGTTCGAGTTGACGAGGACGACGCGGTAGCCCTCTTCCTTCAGCGCTTTGCAGGCCTGGGTGCCGGAGTAGTCGAACTCGCAGCCCTGGCCGATGACGATCGGCCCGGCGCCGATGATGAGGATGGTCTTGATGTCGGTGCGTTTTGGCATCGTGGAATCGCGGAGAGGATGAGACGTCGGGGCGGGGTGCGCAGGCATCGCGCGGGGTAAAAAGCCCAAAATTTTTGCGAGTGTAGCCGAGCCGAGCCGCCGGGCCAAATGCCGGGGGAGAAACTGGCGTTTGGCGATTCAGAGCACGCGTTGGTAGGCGATGACGTCCAGCCGTTGGCCGAACTTGGAGCCGAGTTTCTCAAATCGCCCGACCTCGCGGAAGCCGAGCGCCGCGTGCAGCCGCTCGCTCGCCGCGTTGCCCTCGGTCACCCGCGACAGCACGCTGTGCAGCCCCGCCGATCGGCCCGCTTCGATCACCGCCTCGCTGAGCCGTCGGCCGATGCCTAGGCCGCGCGACCCCGCCTCGAGGTACACCGACCACTCCGCGACATCCTCGTACCCGCACTTATCGTCGTAAGGGCCGAGCAGCGCGAAACCGATCACCGCCCCGCCGCCTTCCTCGGCCACGAACACCGGGAACCGCGCCGGCCGATCCGCTAATCGATCACGCCAAAGCGAGACCGGCTTGGGCTCGCGCCAGAGGATCGCGGTGCTGTTCACGATCGCGTCGTTATAAATCGCAGCGATCGCCTCGGCGTCGTCAGGCGTGGCGGGTCGGATGGGCATGGGAACAATGTATCGCGATAGCGAGCCGCGACCGTGAGGGAGCGGTCCGAATCAGTTGAATCGTATCAACTTGCATACCACTCCCTGACGGTCGCGGCTCGTACAACCCGATCAACGAACGCCCATGATGATCTCGAGGGTCAGCTGGTCGAGCGTCTCGTAAGGCAGCGGGCGTTCGGCGAGCTTCGTGCGATCGAGGTCCGCGGCGAGCAGCGCCTTCGCGTTGGCCTTGCTGAACTTCTTGACCGCCTTGGCGGCCTTCGTGGTGTCGCCGCGATTGATCTTCTTGATGATCCCCTGGATCTTGCGATCCTTGTTGAACTTCTCGACCTTGCTTTCGAGGATCTTCCAGGTCCGCATCGAGCCCGCGGCGAACGCCTTGACCTCGCTGTAATCCGCCTGGCGATACGCGTGGCTGTCAAAATGCTTCATGCCCTTGTACTTGTAATCCAAGAGCAGCTTGCACAGGAAGAAGTTGGCCTTGTAGCTGACGGAACCGAAGCGAAAGTCCTGGTCGTATCGGCCCATCTCCTGGTCGTTGAGGTCGATGTGAAAGAGCTTGCCCGCCTCGAGCGCCTGCGCAACGTGGTGGACGAAGTTGAGCCCGGCCATGGTCTCATGCGCGAACTCGGGGTTCACGCCGCACATCTCGGGGTGATCGAGCGTGGGGATGAAGCCGAGGTAGTTGCCGGTCGTCGCCATGTAGATGTGGCCGCGCGGCTCGTTGGGCTTGGGCTCCAGGGCGAAGCGCAGGCTGTAGCCCTGGTCGATGACGTACTGGCAGAGGAAGTCGAAGGCTTCCTTGAAGCGATCGAGCGCCGCTGCGAGGTCCT
>JBMYUK010000094.1:0-8393 GCA_049605275.1 Phycisphaeraceae bacterium | reverse complement strand
ATGGGGTTGAAGATGCGGAAGTAGGGGGCGGCATCCGCGCCGCAGCCGCCGGCCCATTGCCAGCCGAGGGTGTTGCTGGCGAGGTCGGCGTCGACGAGCGTGTCCCAGAACCACTTCGCGCCTTCGTGCCAGGAGATGAGCAGGTGCTTGGTGAGAAAGCTGGCGACGATCATGCGCACGCGGTTGTGCATCCAGCCGGTTTCGTAGAGTTGTCGCATGCCGGCGTCGACGATGGGGTAGCCGGTCTGTCCCTTTTGCCAGGCTTCCAACGTGTGTCGACCTTTTCGCATGTCGATCCAGGGGAAGTCTTCGTACTTGTCGCGCAGGGGTTTGTCGGGCGTGTGCGGGAAGTGGTAGAGGACGTGGTAGCCGAACTCGCGCCAGACGAGTTCGCGGATGTAGTGGCGGGCGTTGTCTTTGAGTTTGTCGCCGGCGTTGCCTCGGGTTCGTTTGGCGGCGGCGTGGTAGGCCTGTCTCGGGCTCAACAGGCCGTGCTTGAGATAAGGGGAGATGCGGGACGTTCCTTCGATCGACGGGACGTCGCGGTCGTGGTGGTAGTCGGCGATCGGGTCGTCGACGAAGGCTCTGAGGTTGTTTATCGCGCCCGCTTCGCTGACGTCCCACGCATCAGCCAGGCCGTCGTACCACTTGATCTTCGGCATCAGGCTAAGGTCGTCGAGCTTGTCGGATTTCGGCCACTTGTAGGGCGAGTCGAGTTTCTTCGGCGCATCTTGTGGCTTGCTCGGCTCGGGCATCGCCTGGGCGGTGCGGGAGAACGGCGTGTAGACCTGATACGGCCTGCCCTGCTTGGTCTCGATCTCCCACGGCTCGTAGAGCAATGCGCCGTTGAAACTGTTGGCGTCGAGACTCGCCTCCGCGAGGCCGCGCTTGACGGCCTTGTCCGAGTCGATGAGGGCGGGCTCGTATCGGCGATTCCAAAAAACCGCGTCTGCCTTTGCCGTCTTCGCGAGGGCTTTTAATTCGTCGAGTGGCTCGCCGCGCCGCAGGATTAGGCGCGAGCCGATGCCTTCGAGCGAGTCGTTCAGCGATCGGAGGGCCTGGTGAAGCCACCACTTTGCAGCGCCGCCGGGCGCCCAGTCGCCGTGCTCCTCGGGGTGCCAGATGAAGACGGGGACGACGGCGCCGCGCTTGACCGCTGCGCTCAGCGCGGTGTTGTCGGCGAGGCGGAGATCGTTGCGAAACCAGTGAATCGTCGTGTTCATGTTGATGTCTGGATATCGATTGGCGAGGATGCGCTGCTTTGATTAGCGCTTGAGTTCGTGGTCGAGTGCGCGGCCGAGGTCTTCGAACTCGAAGTTGAAGCCTGCGTCGAGCAGTCGTTTGGGGACGACCTTGATGCTGCCGAGGACGAGTGCTTCGGCGCAGTCGTTGCCGTAGAGGAGTTTTGGCGCGAAACCGGGGACGGGGAGCAGCGTCGGGCGGTTGAGCGCTCGGCCCAGCGCTTTGGTGAAGTGCGCGTTGGTGACGGGCTCGGGGGCGACGGCGTTGATCGGGCCTTGGAGTGTGGGCGTGTCGATCGCGTAGACGAGGATGTTGACGAGGTCGGTGAGCGCGATCCAACTCATCCACTGGTCGCCGCTTCCGACGCGTCCGCCGAGGCCGAGTTTGAAGGGCAGGAGCATGGCCGCGAGCGCACCGCCTTCGGGGTTGAGCACGATGCCGATGCGGACGTGGACGACGCGGAGGCCGGCTTGTCTAGCGGGATCGGCGGCGGCTTCCCACTCGACGCAGACGCTGGCGAGGAAGTCGGTCTCGGTGTCGCCGGGCGGGTCGTCTTCGGTCCGGGCGGGCGTCTGTCCAGTGTCGCCGTAGTAGCCGATGGCGGAGGCGACGACGAGGGTTCGCGGGCCGTCATCGAGCCGGGCGAGCGTCTGGGCGAGGCCGCGGGTGCTGAGGGTGCGGCTGTCTCGGACGCGGCGTTTTTTTTCGTCGGTCCAGCGTCCCATGATGCCTTCGCCGGCGAGGTGGACGACCGCATCGCAATCATTGAGCGCCTCGGCGTCGAAGGTGTGATGCTCGGTGTCCCACAGGATTTCGCGATCCGTGCCCGCGGCTCGGCGGACGATCGGGCGGACGTCGCGTCCCTGCGTTTGGAGTCGATCGCACAGTGCCGAGCCGACCAATCCGGTCGAACCCGACACCGCGATCCGCATCAGCCGATCGGGTGTTGTGGTCATGGCATCACTCTATGCGCGATGTCCGCGCTCGGCGAATCGTTCCCGCACTAAGATATCGCCATGCCCTTTCAGACCGAGCAGCGACCGTTCCAACTCGTGTCCGAGTTCATGCCCACCGGCGATCAGCCCGCGGCGATCGATTCGCTCGTCGACGGCCTGGACACCAACACGAAGTATCAGACCCTCCTCGGCGCGACGGGCACGGGCAAGACCTTCACCATGGCGAACACGATCGCGCGGTCCAACCGCCCGACGCTCATCATCAGCCACAACAAGACGCTCGCCGCGCAGCTCTACGAAGAGATGAAAGAGCTCTTCCCCAACAACGCGGTCAGCTACTTCGTGTCGTACTACGACTACTATCAGCCCGAGGCGTACATCCCGCAGCGCGATATCTACATCGAGAAAGACTCTTCGCGCAACGACGATCTCGACCGCCTGCGCATGGCCGCAACGACCAATCTCGTCTCGCGCGACGACGTGATCGTCGTCGCCTCGGTGTCGTGCATCTTCGGCCTCGGCTCGCCGACCGAGTACAAACGCTCGGTCATCACGCTCGACAAGGGACAGACGATCGATCGGCGGGCGTTCCTGCTTCGCCTCGCCGACCTGCAGTACCAGCGCAGCCAGTACGAGCTATCGCGCGGCAAGTTCCGGGTCCGCGGGGATGTGATCGAATTGGTCCCCGCCGCGGAGGAGTACGCCTATCGGATCGAACTATTCGGCGACGAGGTCGATTCGCTCGCGCTGATCGATCCGACCACCGGTGAGTTGCTCGCTGAAGACGACAAGTTGCATATCTATCCGGCCGTGCAGTACGTGATGCCCGAGGACCAGCAGCTCAATGCGATCGACGCGATCAAGGCCGAACTCGCTCAGCGCACCGGCGAACTGCGGACCGAGGGCAAGTTGCTCGAGGCCCAACGCCTCGCCGCTCGCACGAAGTACGACCTCGAGATGCTCGAAGAGGTCGGCTTTTGCTCGGGCATCGAAAATTACTCGCGCCACTTCGACGGACGCCCGCCGGGGAGCCGGCCTTGGACGCTGATCGACTACTTCCGCGAGGCTGACCCCGAGCGATGGCTACTCATCATCGACGAGAGCCACGTGACTATCCCGCAGATCGGCGCGATGTTCAACGGCGACCAGGCCCGCAAGAAAACACTCGTCGAGCACGGGTTTCGCCTGCCCTCGGCCCTCGACAACCGCCCGCTGAAGTTCGAAGAGTTCGAGGAGATGACCAACCAGGTCGTCTTCGTCAGCGCGACACCCGGCACGTACGAACTCGACAAAACGCAAGGCACGGTGACCGAGCAGATCATCCGCCCGACCGGACTGGTCGATCCCGTGATCGAGGTCCGCCCCGCCGACGGCCAGGTGCCCAACCTCCTCGAACTCATCCGCGAACGGGTCGAGCGCGGCGAGCGTACGCTCGTGACCACCCTCACCAAGCGGCTGTCGGAAGACCTCAGCAAGTTTCTCAAAGACCAGGACATCCGCTGCCGGTACCTGCACAGCGACATCGAGACGCTCGACCGCGTGACGATCCTCCGAGAGCTTCGCGAGGGACAGTTCGACGTGCTTGTCGGGGTGAATCTGTTGCGCGAGGGTCTGGACCTACCGGAGGTCTCGCTGGTGGCGATCATGGACGCGGACAAGACGGGTTTCCTGCGCAGCGGCACGTCGCTGATTCAACAGATTGGCCGGGCGGCGCGCAACGAGAACGCGTTCGTCGTGCTCTACGGCGACGAGGTGTCGCCCGCCATGCAGGAGGCGATCGATGAGACCGAGCGGCGGCGCACGATCCAACTCGCCTACAACAAAGCCCACGGCATCACGCCCAAGACGATTAAGAAGGCCATCCGCAAGGGGATCGAACTGGAACTTCGGGCCCGGAAGACTGCGAAGGCGGCTCTGGCCGGCGACGAGAAAGAGTACGACCGCGCGGAATTGATCGCGGAACTCGAAGGCGCGATGCTCGAAGCGGCGCAGGGTCTCGCTTTTGAAAAAGCCGCGTCGATCCGCGACAAACTCGCCGAGGTTAAAGCCCAGCCCGCGCTCGAGAAGGTCAAGCTCACCAAGCACAAGGCGACCGAGGTCGCGCCGGGTACGCCGGGCGAAAAACCGCGGCGCAAACGAAAGAAAAAGATCCGCTGATGAAACGGTTCGCCGCCGACGCGGATCGTATCGCGACTCAACCAAGGGAACCCGAGATGCCACGACCGCTCGTCATCGCCGCCTCGTTGCTGCTCGTCTCGACCGGCTGCCAATACCACATGCCCGAGACGTATCACGTCACGTCGACCTCGGTCATCGACGGCTACGGCCTCGGCCTCACCAAGCGCGAAGCCGCCGGCAAGGCGTGGGACGACGCGATCGAACGGGCGAATAAGCTCGGCTACGCGTCGTTCGACATCGTCGAAGTGGAGCGACTGCTGCTGCCC
Organism: Phycisphaeraceae bacterium; assembly: GCA_049605275.1. Classification (GTDB taxonomy): domain Bacteria; phylum Planctomycetota; class Phycisphaerae; order Phycisphaerales; family Phycisphaeraceae; genus JAHQVV01. Next base: position 3,751 of record JBMYUK010000094.1, on the reverse strand, counting down.
CACTTCTTCTCGGTCGAGTACCCCGACGGCAAGTTCATCCGACTGCGCTTCGAGATCACCGGCCGCACGATCGTCACGCTCGAACCCAAGCGCATGCGGGCCCCGTTTGTCGAGGCGTCTGCGGCTTCGTGCCTCGAAGAAGCGCGTTAGCCGACCGATCGAGCGATCGGCTCGGCCAGGTGTTCGGCTGCTCGTGCCGCCGAGGCGATGCCGTGCGAGCCGTGACCGAGCGAGACGTAGAGCCCCTCGCCGATCGATTCGGCGTAGCAGCGATGCGTCGGGGTCGTGGTGCGCAGGCCGACCCAGCCGGCGGGCTCTGCGAGTTTGCGTAGGGCTTGGGCTTGATCGGGCAGCAACAGCGACAGCCGGTCGCAGACGACGTGGTGTTCGGCGTCGCGCCAGTCGAGCGTCGCGTCGCCCGGGCAGAAGCTCGCGCCCAGGCTCTGCCGGCCGTCGATCGGTGGCAGCGCGTAGCCGCCGTAAAAGATCGGCCGACGCAGGCGCGACAAGCCGCCGATCACTTCGTCGCCCGACAACACCGTGACCTGACCGCGCACCGGCCGCAGCGGAAGGTGGCGCGTCTGTTCGAACGCGGCGGCGCTTAACGCGTTGGCGACGACCACGATCTCGCTGTCGAGCGTTTCGCCCGAGTCGGTCGCCACTCGCCAGCCCGATCCGTGCGACGATAAACGCTCTGCGACCACGCCGTCCCGCACCTCGATCCGGTCGTGCGATAACAGCCCGGCGCACAACCCCGCCGGGCGAAGCGTCCCCCCGACCTCGATCGCGACGCCGCCGACGGGTAGCGCGACGCCGAGCAGGTCCTCGGTCGCGTCCGCGTCGATCCAACGGCATAGACCCGTCTCGCCGAACTGCTCGACGAAGCGCCGCAACCGGCGCTCGGCGCGTTCGTCGTGCGCCGCATGAAAACTTCCGCAGCCGCGCCACGCCGCCGATCGCCGCAGCGTCGGGTCGCCCATCAATCGGCGCTGCGCCGCGGAAAACCCGTCACGCAGCCAGCGTCCGTTGTCGTCGCTCGCGTCGCTGAGCTTCGGCTGCAGCACCGCGTGCCGCGGGATGAGCGCGGGTAACTCGGCGTCGCGTCGCGTCTGACGCTCGATCACCACAATCGACAAGCCGCGCTCCGCGAGCGCTCGCGCTGCAAACGCACCGGCCAGCGAGCCGCCGATCACGGTCGCCGCGGCGGACTTGGCGTTGCGCGGAGCGCTCGGGTCCGTCGCACGAACGAACCGGCCCGCCATCATCTCGCGCTTCGGGCCAAAGCCCGGGCGCTTCTCGATCTCGAAACCCACCGCCTGCAAACCCCGACGCACGAAACCCGCGGCCGTGTAGGTCGCCAGCGTTGAATGTGCGTTGCTGCATCGCGCAACCGCCTCGAAAACTGCGTCGCTCCACATCGCCGGATTCCGCGAGGGCGCAAAACCGTCGAGAAACCAGGCGTCGACCCCGGCTCGCAACCGCCCCAATGCCTCCGCCGCCTCGCCAACCAGGACCGACAGCCGGACCCGGCCGCCGGCGAACGAAAACCGATGCACCCCAGGCCAGATCGGCCCCCACTGCTCGATCAACGCCTCGCGCTGCCGCTCCAAAACAGGCCAAGGCGACAAGGCCCGCCGCATCGTCTCGCCGCCCAGCGGAAACCCCTCGACCGAGACGAACTCGAGTTGCGCATCGGCCGCGGCATGCCGCTCGAACAGCCGCCACGTCGCGAGGAAGTTCAGCCCCGTGCCGAAGCCCGTCTCGCCGATCGTCAAGCAGTCCCCCGGCGACATCGACGCGAAACGCTCGGCCAGACGATTGCCCTCGAGAAACACGTGCGTCGTTTCGGCCAACCCGTCCTCGGCCGCGAAATACACATCCCCAAACCCCGGCGCGATCAGCCGGCCCGCGTCGTCGAACTGTGGCGCGTTGTCGGGCATGGCATCGGCGGCGGGCAATACCCCCGGCAGGACTCGAACCTGCAACCTGCGCATTAGAAGTGCGCTGCTCTATCCAGTTGAGCTACGAGGGCAACGCGTGCATCTTAGAACATCCAGCGGCTACGGTGAAACGCGCGGGCACGAGCGGCGTCACTCTATCCGGACAGCGTGGACAACGATTGTCCGTATCTGAAGATCGCTCACGTGCGTACGGTTCATCATCTCGATCGATAACTTTTAGCTGGCATCAGATTTCTACGGGTCTGCCGCATGAGAAAATGCTTTGCGAGTTTGTCCGCGGTGCTGCTGGGTCTGTTCGTGCTGGTGGGCTCGGAATTGACGCGCGTCACAGTCGAGGCCGCCGAATCGCCGCGAGCGAGCCGTGGCGAAACCGACGTCGCGGGTGATGCCAGAGACCTCCTCGACCGCGGCGCGGCGATTTATGCGAATCAGTGCGCGAGTTGCCACGGCGATAAGGGTCAGGGTGTGGCCGATCGCTACGAGCGGGCATTCGGCGGGACGCGGACGCTTTCTTGGCTGACGCGGCGGATCGAGCGCACGATGCCCGAAGAGGACCCGGACCTCTGTGTCGGCGAAGACGCAGCCGCGGTCGCGGCCTATCTGCATCGCATGCACTACGCGCCCGATGCGCAAAGTAAGCGTCGCACGCCGCCGCCGCGCGAACTGCATCGCCTCACCGCCGAGCAGCACCGCCAGAGTTTGGCCGACCTGCTGATGTCGACGTCAGCCGACCGCGACGGGCCGAGCGACGATCGGCGTGGCCTGAGCGCGGCGTTCTATCGAGACGGCAAACTCCGAGGCAAGCCCATCGACCGCCGAGTCTTGCCCGATGCTGACCTCCGCTTTACTCCCGACCACCCCCTCGCCGAGCGATTCGATCCCAAGGGCCACTCGCTGAGACTGACCGGCTCGCTGCACGCGCCGCGGTCCGGCGTCTACGAGTTCGTCATCCGGTCGGACCGAGCGGTTCGACTCTGGCTCAACGACGCGGGCACGCGCGGCGGGGGCGGCGGCAACGAATTCGCGCAGGTCGATCGTGCGTTCATCGACGGCTGGGTCAAGTCCGAAGGCGTCGACGTGTACCGCGGCAAGATGTTCCTGCTCGGCGGGCGAGACTATCCGCTGCTGCTGGATTTCTCCGCGCGCAATCAGGGCGTGCAGCGCGACGTCAATCCGAATCAAAAGGATCGGCCCGAGACGTACCTATCGCTCCGCTGGATCACACCGGGGAGAGCGGACGAGCGGGTGATCGAATCGCGGTATCTCTCGCCGATGCAGTCGCCGGCCGTATTTGTGAGCGGCGCGGCGTTCCCGCCGGAGGATGAGAGCCGGGGCTTTGAGCGCGGCGTCGGGGTCTCGCCGACGTGGCTGAGCGCGGCGACGCGTGCGGCGTCCGAGGCCTCTGTCGCTGCTGCCGAGCGGTACGACCGACAAGCCGGCGAGCGTGCGAACGAAGCGCCTCGGGCTCGGGTGTATTTAGAAGCGATCTTGAGCCGGGCCGTCCGTCGTCCGCTGACCGATCACGAGCGAGCGAATTGGATCGAAGCGTCACTCGATCGGGCGTCGTCGCCTCGCGAGGCGGAGGACGGCGCGGCGACGGCCGACGGATCCACCACGGACGCGTCGCCCACGCACGATCCGTCCGGGCCCGAAGACGCGGCCAGCGGGGAGGCCGGCTTCATCGCCTCGTTCTTGGCCGTGGCGGTCTTGAAGAGGTACTTGTCGAACCACTCGAGTTCGGTGGTCACCTTGCGGTGCTGGTGACCGTACTTGCGCGGGCCGTGGGCTTC
>JBMYUK010000093.1:0-8399 GCA_049605275.1 Phycisphaeraceae bacterium | reverse complement strand
CACGATTACACTTTCTGGCTTACTCGTCGGCGTTCGGCGGGGTTCGGCCGACAGGGGAAACACGTTGAAGTTTGACCTGATTGACCGAGTGACGCGGCGGGACGAGGCGTCGCTCTCCGCGGTGAAAAACGTCTCCGCGGCCGAGGAATATCTCGGGGATCACTTCCCGGGCTTTCCGATTCTTCCGGGCGTGATGATGCTCGAGACGCTGGTGCAGGCCGCCCGTCATTTCACCTCTAACATCGCCGACCCGCCGCCGCGGCCGCTGGTCATCAGCCAGGTCCGCAACGTCAAGTATGCCGGGATGGTCCGCCCGGGGCAGACGCTCGAGGTCACCGTCACCCTGCGCAAACGCGACGGCCAGGCCTACGACTTTCAGGGCGTCGGCAAGGTCGGCGACCAAGTGGCGGTGCAGGGCCGATTCTCGCTCGCCCCCCTCTCCGATCCGTTCGAACAGGTAGCCTGACACCACAGCAAGGAAAGCAACGATGTCACTTAGCGATGAAGAAATCTTTGAAAAAGTCCAAGAAGTCCTCGAGGAAGCGCTCGGCGTCGATGACGACGAGGTGACCCCCGAGGCGACGATCGGCGAGGACCTCGGCGCCGAGTCGATCGACTACCTCGACATCAGCTTCCGGCTCGAGAAGGCCTTCGACATCAAGATCGGCGAGTCCGAGATGTTCGATCCCAGCGTTTTGTCCAACGAGGAATACGTGCAGGACGGGAAGGTGACCGACGCCGGCCTCGCCGCGCTGCGCGAGAAGATGCCTCACGCCGACCTCGACGCCTTCGAGAAGGACCCGCAGGTCGACAAGCTCGGCGACGTCTTCACCGTCGACATGGTCTGCAAGTTCGTGAAGTCGAAGATTTCATAAGCCGTTAGCCATGAGCCATTGGCCACGAGCCCGAGCGCGACGCGACGGCTTCTAGCCGCTGTGCGAATGGCTAAAGGAAAACCGCTAAAGGCTTTCATGCGCTGGCTCTGGCTCGACCGCATTCTGGAACTCGACAAGGCCAAGCGCTGCGTCGCTATCCGCAACGTCACCGCTGCGGAAGATGTCCTGCACGACCACTTCGCCCCCGCCGCCGGAATCACCCCCGGAATGTCCCCCGGAATGTCCCCCGGCACCGAAAGCGCTGAGCCCGCATTCGGGTTCCACGGCGGGCCGACCGGCTGCGTACCGAACGCCCGGCACCCCGCTTACCCGGTCATGCCCAACAGCCTCATCATCGAGGGCTTCGCGCAGACCGCGGGCATCCTCACCGGCCACGCCAACGACTTCAACGAAAAAGTCATCCTCGCCAAGATCGGCAAGGCAACTTTCACCGGCCTGTGCGCGACGCCCGGCACGACCCTCCGCCACACCGCCGAGATCGTCTCGCTCGACGAACGCGGCTCGTCCACGCGCGGCGTCGTCGAACTGATCGACCCCGCCGACCCCGCCGCCGACCCCAGGCCGTTCGCGGAAATCGAGATGATGTTTTCTCACATCGATCAGAACATGCAGGGGCTCGCGTTCCCTAAAGAGAACTTCGTCTTCACCGACCAGTTCATGGACCTGCTCGCGCGCTCGGGCGTGACGTAACGTAACCGCGTCGAGCGACCTAAACGCACCGGGGCGATCGCGATGCCACCGACCTTGTCTCAGCGAATCTGCTTCTTCGTCTCGATGACGATTGCGATCGGATACGGGCTGGCCTACCACCGACACGAGGTCGGCGTCTCTCCGTTTCATCTCTCGGCGCGGCTGCCGGGCTTGGACCTGTTGATCCTGTTGTTGACCGTGGTGTTGCCGTTGATGGTCGGCGTCCTCGCCGGCGTGCGCTCGGGCGGGCTGCGGTGCTTCGTGCTGCCGGCCTATCCGGTCGTGATCGCGATGAGCCTGGTCTGACCGGTGTTTGAGGATTGACAGGTCGAAACGGTGGGGGTGGGATTCGAACCCACGGTGACCCGAGGGCCACGACGGTTTTCAAAACCGTTCCATTCGTCCGCTCTGGCACCCCACCGGGCGGTCCATCGGCCGGGCCGATCGACGCGGATCAAATGGCGATTGTAGGGTCATCCGCTGCGGGGGGTTCGGCGTGCGCTTGGCTCCGCGCGATCTTGACCGCCGTGGCGAGGTCGCTACCATATTCGATTCTCGCTCGCGGGCTGGCGCGGTTCGTCCCTCGCTTGCCCTCGGCGACGCGAGTCGACGACCCACCCCGAACGACCGCACCGCCCCCCTACCACCCCCCAACCAGGGAAAGACGATGTCCACCGCGACCCCGACCAAACTCAGCCGACTCGAGAAGACCCGCAACTTCGGGATCTGCGCCCACATCGACGCGGGCAAGACCACCACCACCGAACGCGTGCTGTTCTACACCGGCAAGGGACACAAGATCGGCGAGGTCCACGAGGGCACCGCCACCATGGACCACATGCAGGACGAGCAGGAACGCGGCATCACCATCACCTCCGCCGCCACCACCTGCCCGTGGACCCGCGACGGCGTCGTCTACACCTGTAACCTCATCGACACGCCCGGCCACGTCGACTTCACCATGGAAGTCGAACGCTCCATGCGCGTCCTCGACGGCGCCGTCGTCGTCTTCGACGGCAAGGAAGGCGTCGAAGCACAATCCGAAACCGTCTGGCGTCAGGCCCAGCGCTACAAAGTCCCGCGCATCTGCTTCATCAACAAAATGGACAAGATGGGCGCCGACTTCGACTACGCCTTCGGCACGCTGCACGAGCGGCTCGCCGCGCCCGCCGTCATGGTCCAGTACCCCATCGGCAAGGCGGACACGTTCGAAGGCGTCATCGACCTCATCGAGATGAAGGCCTACTACTTCACCGGCGACATGGGCTCGGTCATCGAAGAAAAGGACATCCCCGAAGCGCTCCAGGCCAAGGCCGAGGAACTCCGCGAGACCCTCATCGAACGCGCCGCCGAGTGCGACGACGAGATGACCGAGAAGTTTCTCGAAGAGGGCACGCTCACGAACGATGAAATCAAGAAGGCCCTGCGTAAAGGCACGCTCGCCCGCGCGATCCATCCGACCTTCTGCGGCTCGGCCCTGCAGAACATCGGCGTGCAGAAGCTGCTCGACGGCATCGTCGATTACCTGCCCAACCCCACCGAGGTCCCCGACACCGAAGGCACCGACCCCGACGACGCCGACAAGCGACTGACCCGACCCCACTCCGAGGACGCCCCGCTGTCGCTGCTCGTCTTCAAGGTCGTCAACGACGCGCACGGCGACCTGACCTACGTCCGCATCTACTCGGGCAAGCTCGAAAAAGGCACCCGCGTCCTCAACTCGAACAACGGCAAGCGCGAGATCGTCAGCCGCATCTTCGAGATGCACGCCAACGACCGCATCGCGCGCGACGAAGCCCTCGCCGGCGAGATCGTCGCCGTCGTCGGCCTGAAGAACAGCTACACCGGCGAAACCCTCTGCTCGTCCGACGACCCGATCGTCCTCGACCGCATGGACTTCCCCGAGCCCGTCATCTCCATGTCGATCGAGCCCGCGTCCGGCGGCGACAAGGAAAAACTCGCCAACGCGCTCGGCACGATCCGACGCGAAGACCCCTCCTTCCAGTCGCACTACGACGAAGAGACCGGCGAGACCATCATCGCCGGCATGGGCGAACTCCACCTCGAGATCATCACCACCAAACTCACCCGCGACATGAAGATCGGCGTCAACGTCGGCCAGCCCCGCGTCGCCTACAAAGAGGCGATCACCGGCAGCGCGACCGAACGCGGCGTGCACAAGAAGCAGTCCGGCGGCCGCGGTCAGTTCGGCGATTGTACGATCGAGGTCAGCCCGATCACCGAGGCCGAGGCCGAGGAACAGGAGCTCAAGTACATCGACGGCGTCGCGTTCGAAGACGGCATCGTGGGCGGCGCGATCCCCCGCGAGTTCATCCCCTCGGTCGGCGTCGGCGCACGGGCCACCGCGAAGACCGGCGTCCTCGCGGGCTACCCGCTCCTCGGCGTCAAGGTCAAGGTCATCGACGGCAAGTACCACGACGTCGACTCCAGCCAGATCGCCTTCGAGATGGCCGGCTCGATCGCCTTCAAAGCCGCGACCCGCAAGGCCGGGCTCATCCTCCAGGAACCCGTCATGAAGGTCGTCGTCACCACCCCCGACGAGTTCTTCGGCAACGTCACCGGCGACCTCAACCGACGACGCGCCATGGTCGTCGGCGACGAGGAGCGCGGCAACACCCGCGTCATCACCGCCGAGGCGCCGCTCTCCGAAATGTTCGGCTACTCCAACTCCCTCCGCGGCATGAGCCAGGGCCGAGCAAGCTACGCCATGGAGCCGCTGGACTACCGCGAAGTCCCCGGCAACATCGCCAAGGAAATCATGGCCAAGCAAGGCACCGGCGAGTAAAGCGCAAGCGGTGCCGTGGTCAAGGCGGATACGCAGGCCACGTCTGCTCGTCGCTCGCATCTTTCCAAGGATGCTTCCACCAGTTCAATTCAGCACAAAAGCCCGCCGAAAAGCGGGTTTTTTTCTGAACAACGCATGCCAATAACTCGCGCCTGTATGAACTTATTCTAATCGTGTATAGTTTTGCTAAAGTCTGATATCAAAATAAGCTGACTAATCATGACGGAGCACTTCTCACTACTACTACTGCTTGCACTCTGCATAGGCTGCGGCGATTCAAACGAGAGCATCGCCGAAGACACAGGGCTGGCTCCCTCATTACCTTTTTCCGGCGACGCAACTGATGCTATCAACTACGAGGAGTTGGCGTTAGCAGCGTTAAAAGCTCTTGCGGAGGGCGGGGACGCCGAAGCCATGCATGAGTTTGCAAATCGACTCAGTGATGGCAATACAGTAGATCGTGACCTGGACCAAGCATTCCAGTGGTATGTAAAAGCCGCTGCACTTCCGCATGCGCCTTCAATTTGTGCTTTAGGCAATTGCTACTTCTATGGCCGTGGTGTCGAGCATAATTTCAAGAAATCAACCGCCCTCTATCGAGAAGCAGCGGATCTTGGCAACCCGATCGCCCTTAGCAATCTAGGTGACAATTACTTGACCGGCGTTGGAGTAAAAAAGGATGAAGCCAAGGCTGTTGAGTACTTCAAGAAAGCGGCGGAGGCCGGCGACGCACTGTCCAATCTCAAAGTGATGGCATGCTATCACGAAGGAGTTGGCGTAAAAGCGAGTAGACAAGAAGCCGAAAAATGGAAAGAACTGGCAATCGGAACGCAAAATGCGGAAGTGTTTAATAGCCTCGGACAACTCTATCTCGGCGGTTTGATGGGCAAGGCGGACGAAAAGAAAGCCCGTCAATACTTTTTAGAGTCTGCGGAAGCGGGCTTTGTAGATGCGTATTTCGAGCTGCTTTATTGCTTGCAAGAGGGCATTGGCGGGCCGCGGGATACCAAGCAGGCCGAAAAGTGGGCCGCCAACCTTAAAAAACTCGCAGAAGCCGGTGATCCTGCAGGGATGTATTGGTACGGCGGGATGCTTAGCAACGGCATCGGGGCCAAGCGAGATGCGCGTGCTTCCCTTGATTGGTTTCGTCAATCCGCCGAGCAGGGGCACGTACCGGCAATTATCGAAATGATTTCACACTATACCGATGAACAAAACCGAACGGCAGATGAAAAGCAGGCTTTCAAATGGATCAAACGCGGTGCAGAAGAAGGTGACTATGAATCCATCTACCAGCTTGCAGAATACTATTATTTCGGCAAGGGTACTGTGAAAAATGATCAGAAAGCATTCAAGTATGGATTGATTGCCGCTGAACTCGGCGACATTGTTTCGATTGGAAATGTTTCTTATCACTATCGATATGGGGTTGGTGTTGAGAGAAATATTCCGGAGTCGATGCGGTGGCTCAAGAAGGGAGCTGAAGCCGGCGACCCAGATGCAATGAACACACTTGGATTTTTCTACAAAGAGGGGCAGTTCTTAAATAAGGACCTTACGCTAGCAAAAAGATGGCTGCAGAAAGCTGCCGATGCAGGCGACAAATACGCGATCCAAAACCTGAAAGACCTCAACGCATTAGCCAATCGCAAGCCACAGGACCGCGGCAGGAATAGTTGTAAGACCTGCCAGGGCGATGGCTTCCATACGATCGAGACAACAAGGTCTTGTAAACCGTGTCATGGTACAGGCTTGCCCAGCTCTTTTGGTGGCTGCAGCTATTGCGCCGGGTCTGGCAAACTGGTCTATTCGAGCACAACGATTTGTTACGATTGTTTCACGCAAAATAGATAATTGCCAAAAAAACCCAGCAATGCAATGTGGTCGAGCCATGCTGCGTGGAGTCGCTTGACCGCTGTCCACCGCTCAAAAACCACTCGAACAATAGGGACATGTTGAGGTCGATCGAAACAGACCGCTAAACTACCGCCCCGCCATGGCTCTACTCTCCGTTGCAAACCTTGTCTTTTCGTTCGGCGATCGCACCGTTCTGGATGGCGTGAACCTGACCGTTTCCAACGGCGAGCACGTCGGGCTCGTCGGGCGTAACGGCTGCGGGAAGTCGACGCTCTTGAAACTCATCGCGGGGGTCGTGACGCACAAGCCCGAGTCGGGGCAGATTCAACTGGCGCGGGGCGCGACGGCCGGGTATCTGAAGCAGGACCACCATTACGATCCGGACAAGACGCTGCGTGAGGAAGCGGGCGCGGCGTTCGCCGAATTGGAGAAGCTGCATCAACAGCTCGACGAGGTCGCGCACCGGATGGGCGAGGCGGAGGGCGACGAACTCGACAAGCTGCTGAAGACGTACGAGCGTTTGGAGCACGAGATGCAGGCGGCCGGGGGCTACGCGGTCGATCATAAGATCGATCAGACGCTGCACGGGTTGGGCATCACCGACGAATTCTTTACGGTCAAGTGCGGCGACCTCTCGGGCGGGCAGAAGGGCCGACTGGCGTTGGCGAAGCTGCTGTTGAGTGAGCCGGATGTGCTCTTGCTCGACGAGCCGACGAACCACCTGGACATCGCGGGTCGTCAGTGGCTCGAAGAGTACCTGGCGTCGTATGCGGGCGCGGTGATTCTGATCAGCCACGACCGCTGGCTGCTGGACCGGGCGGTGAGCAAGATCTACGAGCTCGAGGCCGGGGGGATGGTTGAGTATCCGGGCAATTACGAGAAGTTCCGCGAGCTGCGTGCGCTTCGGATCGAGGATCAGCGTCGGGCGTTCGACAAGCAGCAGACGAAGATCAAGAGCGAGAAGGCATTCATCGACCGGTACCGCGCGGGGCAGCGGAGCAAGCAAGCGCAGGGCCGAGAGAAACGGCTGGAGCGGTTTATCCGCGACGAGCAGCTCGAAGCGCCGATGGAGCTGGACACGATGAAGCTGCGTCTCGAGCCCAAGGCCCGCAGCGGCGACCAGGTCTGCATCGCGGAAGACCTCGAAGTGACATACGACGATAAGTCACTCTTCCGTGGTTTCGCGGTGTCGATCAAGCGCGGCGATAAGATCGGCGTGATCGGGCCCAACGGCGCGGGCAAGTCCACGCTGATCCGCTGCCTGCTCAATGAACAGGAGCCGACGGCCGGGCTATCGAAGCTCGGCTCGCAGGTCGACGTCGGTTGGTATCGACAGACGCACGAGCACCTGGATCTGACGCAGACGATCGTCGAGTACCTTCGCAAGTTCGTCGAGTCCGGCACGGAGCAGGAGGCGCGCGATCTGGCCGGCGCGTTCCTCTTCACCGGCATGGAGCAGGATAAGCCGATGAGCGTGTTATCCGGCGGCGAGCGGGCCCGCGCGGTGTTGGCCGGGTTGATGAGCCGGGGGCATAACTTGATGGTGCTCGACGAGCCGACGAACCACCTGGACATCCCCAGCGCCGAGCGATTGGAAGAGGCGCTGCGCCGCTACAACCAGGCCGAGAAAAAGTACTCCACCGCCAACGCCGGCGGCGGCGAGGGCACGCTCATCCTGATCACGCACGACCGCATGCTGCTCGAGCACCTGGTCGATCAGCTGATCGTGTTCGACGGTTCGGGGGGCGTGCAGCACTTCCTGGGCACGTACAGCGAGTACCTGGAAGCGCATGCCGGGGGCTCGAACGTGCTGGTCGACGCGGAGGATCAGGCCGGACCGAGCCAAGGCAAACCGCGCCAAGACGCCAAATCGCCTAAGCGTCAAGGCAAGGCGAAACAAACGGCGGAGCCCGCTTCCGCGAGCGGATCGAAGAAGAACAACAACAAGGGCAAAGGCAAGAACAAAAACAAAGCCCTTTCCAATCTCGCAACGGGGAAACTCGAAGCGAAGATCGAGTCGATCGAATCCGAGATCGGCGAGATCGAGACCCAACTGGCCGACCCCGAGACGTACAAAGACCGCGCGAAGTTCGGCGCGTTGCAGGAAGCGCACGACCGGCTGAAAAAAGAACTCGGCCCTTACGAAGACG
>JBMYUK010000092.1:0-8407 GCA_049605275.1 Phycisphaeraceae bacterium | reverse complement strand
GCGTGTCAATGAGTATTGATGCCTTGGGTAGCCGCCGGGCAACGCACGGGGGTCGAGTCGTTTTCTATTTTGATCACGGTCACGGCGAATAGTCCCCAGCCGATTCGACCCCCGCGTGTTACGCGGCGGCTATCAAGCGGCGCCGTACTCGGAAAGCGCTTCAAAGATACGGTCTTTGGTGAAGCGCGGCTCGGCGTACTTCATCACGGCGTATCCGCCGACGACGAGATACTTAACGCCGTGTTTGTCTAAAGTGCTCCGTAGTTCGAGAAAGTCGGGGCTCGTTAGCATCTTCGCCCTTCAGCAGCAGGTAGTCTTTGATCATCGCGTAGGCCGCGTCAAAGATCGCTTCGAGCCAGAGCCTGCCAGTACCTCCGATCGAACGAGCGGTCGTCGTCGCCGAGTTTGCCATACGATTCGGTAAACACCATGCTTTTGTTATACACGGCAGACACCGAGACTCGACAAACAGCAGTCTCCATCAGACACACCACCATGCCCATCAACTGGTTCCCCGGCCACATGAATACGACGCGGCAGAAGCTCGCCGCGCTCATGCCCAAGTGCGATGTCGTCGTCGAGTTGCTCGACGCGCGCCTGCCCGCCTCGTCCACCAACCCGCTGCTCGACGAGCTGCGACGCGGCGTGCAGGGCAAGGGCGAAGACGGCCGGCCCGGCGATCTGCCCTGCGTCACCGTGTTCAACAAAGTCGACCTCGCCGACGCCGGCGTCACCAAGGCCTGGCGCGAACGCTTCGAAAAAGAACGCGGCGTCCGCACCGTCGCCATCAGCGTCAACCAGCCCGGCGAGGTGGACCGGGTCGTGCGGCTGGTCAAGAAGTTCGCCCCCAAACGCGTCGAGAAGGGCCAGAAAGTCCGCGTCCTGGTCGTCGGCATCCCCAACGTCGGCAAGTCCACCCTCGTCAACGCGCTCCGCGGCAAGAAGGTCGCGAACGTCGGCGACGAGCCCGCCGTCACCAAAGGCAACCAGGAGATCGATCTGAAAAACGGCGTCGTCCTCATCGACACGCCCGGCATCCTCTGGCCGAAGTTCGAAGACGAAAAGACCGGCTACACCCTCGCCGTCAGCGGCGCAATCAAGGACACCGCGATCGACTACGACGACGTCGCGATCTACGCCGCCCGCTACCTCGCCGAGCACTACCCCAACCAGCTCAAGACCCGCTACAAGCTCGGCGAACTGCCCGGCGATCCGATCCCCCTCGTTGAAGCGATCGGCAAGAAACGCGGCTGCCTGATCGCCGGCGGCCAAGTCGACTTCAACCGCGCCGGCGAGCTCCTCCTGCGCGAGATGCGGGCGGGGAAGCTTGGAAGGATTAGTTTGGAAAGACCCGGTCAACCTGATGTTTAGCGGGAGACGCGCAGCGTCCCGTGCGAATGATCTCGCCGTGAATCACGAAATTGATTTGCCGAACCACGGGACGCTTCGCGTCGCCCGCTACACCGTGCTGATGGAATCCAACGAGATCACCTGCCCGTCGTGCGCCGGCGCGACACCGGTCGGCAGGCGATCGATCAACTCGGCGTGCGAATGATCGTGCGCGATGTGCGTCAGGTACGTCTGCCTCGCGCCAATCTGCTCGGCCGTCTCGCACGCGCGATCCAGGGTCATGTGCGTCGGGTGGTGACGCTCCCGCAAGCCGTCGAGGATGAGCACGTCCAACCCGGCGAGTTGCGGCAGCGTCTCGTGCGGCACGCGCGAGCAGTCCGTGCAGTACGCGATCGATCGACCCGCCCAGTCCACGCGGTAGCCGAGGATCGGCAGCCGACCGTGCATCAAACGAATCGGCGTCCACTTCGCCGCGCCCAGCGACAGCACCTGCCCCGGGCCGACGGGCATCGGCAACAGCTTGGCGACAAACGCGTTTTCGTAATGATGCTCGTCCCGGAAGATGTAGCCGAACATCCGCCGGATCGATTGGATCACCCCCGGCTCGGCGTAGAACGGCAGACTGGCCTTCATCACCGAATTAAAACGCCGCAGGTCGTCGAGACCGAGCACGTGGTCCGCGTGAGCGTGCGTCAAGAGCAGCGTGTCGACCCAGTCCACGCCGTGGCGAATCGACTGATGCCGCACCTCCGGCGACGCGTCGATCAGCACGCTGTACGCCTCGGGCGTTCGATCGTCGTTGATCGCCTTGTCGCGCGGGTGCCGGACGACGACGCTGGACCGATCCCGCCGATCACGCGGATCGGTCGAACGACACACCCCGCACCCGCAGCCGATCATCGGCACGCCCGCGCTCGTCCCCGTGCCTAAAAACGTCAGCTCCAACGGCATGACGCGATCATAGGCGGGTATGCTGGTAGGGTCTATCCACCTTCGGCCACCCGACTTCGTTGCAAAGGAACCGAGATGTACCACGCCCGTCAATCGATCGCGCTCGTCTGCCTGCTTTCGCTCGCGTGCCTGCCGTGTGCCGCCGGCGAATTCCCGGACGACTGGTACTGGGATCGCCCCGAGTCGCACACCAAGTTCGAAGGCATCGAAGCGCCCGCGCTCAACGTCGGCGAGTGGGTCGGCGAAGCGTTCGACGTCGATGCGATGAAGGGGCAGATCGTCGTCATCGATTTCTGGGCGACGTGGTGCGGCCCGTGCATCGCGGCGATGCCGCACAACAGCAAGCTCGCGCGAAAGTACGCCGACGACGGCGTGAAGCTCATCGGCATCTGCACCTCCGGCGACGCGGACAAGATGCCCACGATCCTCCAAGACAACAAGGCCGCCTACCCCAACGCGTTTGCCAAGGGCGATCAGATCACCAAGGACTGGCCGATCCAGTGGTACCCGACCTACGCCGTGGTCGATCGCGACGGCATCGTCCGGGCCATCGGCCTCAAGCCCGAGCGCGTCGAGGATGTCATCGAAGCCCTGCTCGCCGACGAAGACGCGGCGAGCGGCAAGGTCCGAGTCCGCACCGCCTGGCTCGAGGGCGACGCCGAGAAACGCGCCCGCCTCCAACGCCTCGAAGCCGACGCCGCCGCGCCGCCCGCGCTCACCGTCGATAACTGGCAGAACAGCGACCCGCTCCAACTCGCCGACCTCAAGGGCAAAGTCGTCGTCCTCGATTTCTGGGCGACCTGGTCCGCCCCCAGCGAAAAGGCCGTCGCCAAGCACAACGCGCTCATGCAGCAGCACGGCGAAGACGGGCTCGTCATCATCGGCGTCTGCTCAACCCTCGGCGGCGAAGCGATCAAGAAAGCCGTCAACGCCTTCGGTATCGAGTACCCCGTCTGCGTCGACATCGACAACAAAACCAATACCGCCTACGCGCCCAACGGCTACCCCGATTACTACCTCATCGACCGGGCCGGCACGCTTCGCATCGCCGACTGCGCCAACGCCATGCTCGAAGACGCGGTGAAGGCGCTCTTATCCGAGAAACTCGAAGAACCCGCCGAAGAAGAAAAAGCCGAGCAATAAAGCGTCGGGCACCGCGACGTCAGCTTGCTTGGATGGACGTCGTCGCGACGACCGGCAGCGATAGATCATCAAAATCCTGCCGCGCATAACGCTCGTAAGCCAGGCCCGCGATCATCGCGGCGTTGTCGACGCACAGCGACATCGCGGGGAGGTATAAGTCAAGTTCGAGTTTCTCTGACAACTCGGTCAGCCGCGAACGCAACAGCGAGTTCGCGCTCACGCCGCCGCCGACGATCAAAGATTGGACCGCGCAGCCGTCCCCGGCGAGTTGCTTGTGGGCGCGCTTGATCTTGATCGCAAGCGTATCGACGACCGCCTGCTGGAACGATGCAGCGAGGTCCGCGATCGCTCGCGGTTCGAGATCGTCGGCGTCGCGCTCGAATCGCGCGCTCGAGCCTCGGCCCACCGGCGTGCCGCGCACCGCGTACAAGAGCGCGGTCTTCAACCCGCTGAACGAAAAGTCCAGCGACCGCGGCCCTAGCAGCGGACGCGGCAAGCGGTGCGCGTCGCCGTCGCCGGTCTGCGCGAGCGCGTCGAGCCTCGGTCCGCCGGGGTAACCGGCCTTAAGCATCACCGCCGCCTTGTCGTACGCCTCGCCCACCGCGTCGTCGATCGTCCGCCCGAGCAGCGTCACATCCCCCGGCGAGCGCACGAGAAACAGCGACGTGTGCCCACCCGAAACGACGAGCCCGAGCGCGGGATAACGCACCTGCGCTTGCGACTCGCTGCCCTGATCGGTCGCGTTCACCAGCGCCGGCGCGTACAGATGCGCCAGCACGTGATCCACCCCGATCAGCGGCAAACCAAGCGACCAGGCGAGCGCCTTGGCCGCGCTCGCGCCGACGATCAGCGACCCGACGAGCCCGGGCCGATTGCCCACCGCGACGGCGTCGAGTCGGTCGAGCGTCATCCCCGCTTCGTCGATCGCGGCGCGCACGACCGGCAACAGACGTTCGAGGTGCGCCCGGCTCGCGATCTCCGGCACCACGCCGCCGTAGCGCTCGTGCAGATCGTGCTGCGTGCTGACGACGTTGCTCAGCACCAAGCTGCCATCGCGGACGACCGACGCCGCGGTTTCGTCGCAACTGGTTTCCAGCCCGAGGATCAACGCCATGGCAGTGCTCAATCGCCCTCGACGGGTTGCGCGATGAGAGCATCCGACATCGCCGGCTGCTCTGCCAGCTGCTCGATCTCTTCGTCGACGGCCTCGAGCATCTCGACCAGTTCCTTGCGACGCCGCTCGAGTTGCTCGCGCTCGGTCGGCTCGGCCAACGCGATCTCGGCCGACACCCCGACCGCCGGCCAACGCCCACTGTTCAAATACGACTTCGCCGCGGCCAGACCCGCCGCCAGCGGCTCGTCCAGCATGACCTCGCGCAGCCACGTCGGGGTCACCGCTCCGTCCAGGCTCGCGTACGGATCGTTCACCTCGCTCTCCCGCCGCTTCATCAACATCGCTCGCAACGCGTCCGGCTCCATCGGCACAAAACACCCCGGCGACGGGTCCACCCCCCACGACGCCGCGCCCGGCTTTCGGTGAATCATCTTGCCCGACGGCAGATACCAATACGCGGTCGTGAGCTTGAGCGCCATCCGCTTATCGCCCAGCGGGATCAACTGCTGCACGCTGCCCTTGCCGAACGTCCGCGTCCCGACGAGCAGCGCCCGCCCGTTGTCCGCCATCGCGCCCGCCACGATCTCCGACGCCGACGCGCTGTTGCCGTTGATCAACACGACCAGAGGCAGATCGGGCAGCAGCGTCTGATCGGTCGATTCGATAACGTCGTTGGCCGCGGATTTGCCCTTGGTGCTCACGATGGTTTGCCCGCCGGTCAGAAACAGGTCCGCGATGCCGACCGCGCCATCGAGCAGCCCGCCGCCGTTGTCACGCAGGTCGAGAATCAGAGCGGCCATGCCCCGTGCCTTGAGCGAGCGCAGCGTCGCTTCGACTTCTTCGTACGACGTCTCGCCGAACTGGGTCAGCCGGAGGTAAGCGATCTTGTCGATCGGATCGAGCATGTAGTCGTAGCCGTTGCCGAACTCGCGGCGAAAGCCCTTGACACTTGCGACCTGGATAACGCCGCGCGTGATCGTGAGGTCGGCGATCGTGCCGTCGCGGTGGCGGACTCGGATCTCGACGGTCGTGCCTTCCTCGCCTTTGAGCCGCTTCATCGCGTCGAAGAGGTCGATGCCGAGCGTGTCCTCGCCGTCGATCGAAAGCACGATGTCGCCGGGCAAGACCCCGGCCCGCCAGGCGGGCGAATCGTCGAGGGGCGCGACGATGCGCAGGCGTTCTTCGTGCAGGTCGATCTCGGCGCCGATCCCGGTGAACGCGCCGCCGACGCTCTCTTTGAAAAACGAGAGCTCCTCGGGGCTCAGGTAGCTGGTGTTCTCGTCGCCGAGGGCGTCGGCCATGCCCTTGAGCGCCGCGTCGAGTAGCGCTTGCTCGTCGACCTCGCCGACAAAGTACCGCTGGATGTTCGAGTAAGCCTGACCGACCGGGCTCATCGCGCCGCGCAGGCCGTACGGCCCGACCCAGAGGAACGTCGCGACGTTGACCACGAGCAGCAGCACGACGACCAGCAGCGCGTAGCGCGAGACGATCCGCATGAGCGGCGAGGTGTGTCCGTGCGGCGATGACATCGGAGCATGATAAGCGCAGTCCGTGGGAGCGGGCGATGCGTCGGCCGCTTATCCTTATCGCCATGGCCAAGGTAAAGACGCGATTTGTGTGCAAGGAGTGCGGCGGCGTGCAGCACAAGTGGATGGGCAAGTGCCCGGACTGCGGCGCATGGGACGCGCTCGAAGCGTTTCGCGACGCCGGCAAAAGTGCGCAGTCCGACCCGTTCACGAGCCTCGCCCCCGACGCCGGCAACGCGATCAAGGCCACGCCGATCGGCGAGATCGATGAAGACGACCAGCCGACGAGGCGCATCGCCACGGGCATCGGCGAGTTGGACCGCGTGCTCGGCGGCGCGACCGGCGACGCCGCATCGCCCGCCTCATCCGCCTCGCGATCGACCGGCGGTCTGGTCCCCGGCTCGGCCGTGCTCATCGGCGGCGACCCGGGGATCGGCAAGTCGACGCTCATGCTCCAGGCCGCGGCGAAACTCGCGGAGACCGGTCGGCGCGTGCTCTATGTCACCAGCGAAGAATCCGCGCACCAGTTGCGCATGCGGGCCGACCGGCTGCGCGGCGACCGCGAACTCAGCGACCACCTCTTCGTCCTCGCCGACACGAACCTCGCGCGCATCCTTGAGCAGGCCCGCCGCGTCGACCCCGAGGTTCTGGTCATCGACTCGGTACAAATGATTTACAAAGGCGATCTGCCCGCGGCACCGGGGAGCGTGACGCAGCTGCGCTCGTGCTGCATGGAGCTGGTGCATCAGGCCAAGCTGACGGGCGCTGCGCTCCTGATGGTCGGTCACGTCACGAAGAAGGGTGCGCTTGCCGGGCCACGCCTACTCGAACACATGGTGGACGCGGTGCTGTACTTCGAGGGCGATCGCTATCACAGCCACCGCATCGTCCGCGGGATCAAAAATCGTTTCGGCACGACGCTCGAGGTCGGGCTGTTCGAGATGACGGGCAAGGGCCTGAGCGAGCTCGCCGACGGCCGCGGGCTTCTCGCCAAGGAATATGCGACGCGCGCGGGCAGCGTCGTTTGCCCGGTGTTGCAGGGCAGCCGGTGCCTGCTCGTCGAGGTGCAGGCCCTGACCGCGGCGGGCTTTCTGGGCAACGCCAAGCGCAAGGTCAGCGGGCTGGACAGTTCGCGGCTGGCGATGCTGATCGCGGTCTTAGAGAAGCGGGGCGGGCTTCGTCTATCGGATCAGGACATCTTCGCGAGTTCGGTCGGGGGGATGAAGGTGGCCGAGCCGGCGTCGGACCTGGCGCTCGCGTTGGCGATCGCGGGGGCGTTTTCCGATCGCTCGCTGGAGTCGGGGACGTGCGCGGTCGGCGAGATCGGTCTGGGCGGGGAGGTGCGTCACTGCCAGCAGATGGAGCAGCGCATCCGCGAGTCGGCCCGGCTCGGCTTTAAGCGCATCCTCGCGCCCGCCGACGCCGAGACGCCGCCCGGCGACGCGAAACTCATCAAAATCCAAACGCTGGACCAAGCCCTCGAACACCTCGGCTAGGCCATGGGCTTTCACAGCCGCGACGCGATCGTGCCGATAGTCGAGGTGTGATGAAAGCGCCTCGAATCGCATCCATCAACGCCAGACAACGGCGGCTCGCACGCATCGCGATCGCAGCGCTGGTGCTGTGCGCCGTCGTCGCGCAGCCGGCCTCGTCGCAGATCCTGCAGGGGCGGTGGGTCGACGAGGCCGAGCGATCGATCGCGAAGCATCGGATGACCGACGTGGCGGTGGTCGTGCTCGACGCAGAGGACCGAGCGGTACAGGGCGCGACGGTGCGATTGACGCAGACGCGTCACGACTTTCCGCTCGGATTGGTCGTGCCGACCGATCGCACACCGCCAGCGGATGCGGCGACGCGTCCGGTGCTGCGCTCTTTCAACGCGATCGGTTTAGACCGCGCACACGATTGGGCGACGCAGACGGATCGGCCCGATGCGAAGCGAGATGAGACACTTGACGCGTGGCGAGAGGCGCTGTCCCCGATCGAAGTGCGCTTCGGTCGGGTGGTCTCGGCCGATCCCGCGCGGAATGCCGACCGGCTCGCGCTGCTCGCGCCGACCGAGTTGCGCGATGCGCTGCTTGAGCGGATCGATCATGCGACGGCGATCGAGCCCGCGCCCAATGCGTACGACCTCTACGCCGACCTCCTGCAACGCGACGCGATCCAGCGCAGGCTCGGACCGGGCATCGTGCATCGCCTCTTCGAACACGCCGGCGCGAAACGACCCGACGCGGCGCTCGCGCTCCGCATGAGCGATGCGCTCTCGCTTCGCCGAAACCGAGAACTCGCCCTCGCGGTCCAGCGCTTCGAAGTCTTACAAGTG
>JBMYUK010000091.1:0-8413 GCA_049605275.1 Phycisphaeraceae bacterium | reverse complement strand
AAAGGCACCGGCGGCGGCGACGGCTCGGACTACGAAGAGATCCTCTACGAAGGCTACGGCCCCAACGGCGTCGCGATCATGCTCGAGATCCTCACCGATAACCGCAACCGCACGGCCGGGGAACTCCGCAAAGTCTTCGAGAAAGGCGGCGGCAACCTCGGCGCCACCGGCTGCGTCGCGTTTAACTTCGAGAAAAAGGGCGAGCTCTATATCGAGAAAGACCAGGCCGACGAAGAAGCCGTCATGGAAGTCGCCCTCGATGCCGGCGCCGAAGATATCGAAGACGACGGCGAGGCCTGGCGCATCGTCACCGAGCCCGACGCGTTCATCGCCGTGAAAGATGCGCTGATCGCCGCCGGCATCGAGCCCGCTTCCGCGTCGCTTGGCATGATCGCCTCGAACACCGTCGAGTGCCTCGGCAAGGACGCGCAAAAAGTCTTTAACCTTGTCGAAGCCTTCGAAGACCACGACGACGTCCAGAAGGTCCACGCCAACTTCGACATCCCCGACGACGAGATGGCGAAACTGGACACATGAAGCGAAGCGGCTTGCCGCGATGAGGCCTTCCCATGATTCGCAAAGTCGTCCACTACTCCGGCCGGGTGCAGGGTGTGGGCTTCCGCTACACCACCGCCAACCTGGCCAAGCGTTTTGACGTGGCGGGCTACGTACGGAACCTGCCCGATGGCCAGGTGCTGCTTGACGTCCAGGGCAGCCCGGACCAGGTGCAGGGCCTGCTCGACGCGATCGACGGTGCAATGGTCGACAACATCAAGACGACCGATGTGAGCGATCGGCCTGTTGACGAGTTACTGGGTGAACCTCATGATCCGGATACTTTTGGTATCAGGTATCGATATGGCTAAGCAAACGTTTTCGTCACGCCCGGCGGCGACGCAAAAGAGCGAGCCCACCCAGAGTAAGAAGCGCTGCTGAAGTTGGCTCTGGCACCACGCTGATCCGCGTCGTCACCACTTCGTCGCGCTCAATCGTTGGAGGTAATGCAGAAGTAAGAAGCGGTACATCGGCCAGTGGGAACGCGCTGCTCGGATTGCTCGGAGAGCCAATCGTGAAATCATCCAGGCCGTGGATCGCATCAACGACGTCCATGCCCGATGTGACTTGACCAAAGACCGTGAAGCCTCCATCGAGTGTGTCCAGGCCGAGGTTATCGGTGACGTTGATAAACCACTGGTTTGTCGCGCTGTCGGGCAAGCCGCTTGTCCGGGCCATGGCAATCGTGCCGCGGAGGTTGGACCGGCTAAACTCGTTGGCAATAGGCGCATCGGTGAGCACTTCACCGACGAGTCCGTAGTTGCTTCGGCCCTGACTGATAAGTGTCGCCTGGTCGTCTGGCAGCAGGCTGGAGATATCGCCGGTGTCGGTCAGCGTATAACCGCCGCCTAGGATGGCATTAGCGTTGGAATTAGCGATCGTCGCATTGCGGTGGATGAAACTGTTGGCGTAGTCGCCATCGTTGACGTAGTTCAGGAAATTCTGGACCGTGTTTGGCGCGGCAGATGGATCAAGCTCCAAGAAGATATTGCCCAGTGGCGTTTCTATCTTGATTTCTTCGGCAGTGGCCGGGGTTATGGCTGACAGACTTATGGCAGCGGTGACAGCCAGTTGTGCGCGGCGCGTGATATTCATCTCAACCCTTCCTCATCTTCTTGAAAGCGCCAGCCGACCACGGGTGGCGACTAAGCATTAACTACTTAGCGTAATATCTTTTTATAGGTATGCGAGTTTATTTTGATATTTTTTGCCCCCCCCAGGAAGGTCTTTGCTGATATCAGCCCGCCCTTGCCAAGACTCTTGGAACCTTGTGAAAGCTTTTGCGTCCAACTGGATGACTTTTTCTACCCGTTGACCGCCTATTGAAAGCCCACAACATGTCACGCGAACAAACCTCTCTGACTTTCCGTTTTGCCCTTCTGTACCCCCTTTTGGCGGTGGTATTGGCCGCTTTGGTCTTGCCGGGGGCGGGGTTGTTTGCACAGGCTGAGGCGGACCAGCCTGAAGACCCGGAGGCCAAGCCGCCTAAGAAAACACTGACCGACACCCTCGGCGGCGAGGACCGCTACCTCACCCACCTCGCCACCGACAAACCCATCTACCGCGGCGGCGAGACGGTCTATGTCCGCGGCACGATCCTCCACGCGTTTACGAACAAGCCCATCCAAGACCATCGCGACGAGATTCAGGCGATCAACGAGCAGATCAACGCCCTGCGTCAAGCGAATAAGCCCGAGAACCGAGAAGCGCTCAGTGCGCTCTTCCACGAGCGGGCAGCGCTGCAGCAGGCGAATTTCAACCCCATGGTCGAGATCAAAGACCCCAAGGGCGCGACCGTCGTGTCGGGCCGAACGAACATCCAGGACTCGACCCTCGGCTTCAAATGGGACGTCCCCGACGAGCAGGCCGGCGGCGAGTACACCGTCAAGGTCACGTATCCCTGGGCGGGCCTCGCGCCAGCGGAGCGCACCTTCGACATCCGCGCCTATCGCGCGCCGCGGCTCAAGACGCAGATCGACTTCCTCAAAGACGGCTACGGCCCGGGTGACACCGTCGTCGCCACCATCCAAGCCACCCGAGCCGAGGGCGGCATCCCCGAAGGCGCCAAGGTCACCGCGATCGCGCGTGTCGATGGCGCGGAAGTTGCCCGAGTCGAAACGATGGTCCGCGAGACGGGCAGCGCCGAGGTGCGTTTTGATCTTCCGGGGGAGATCGAACGCGGCGAAGGCTCGCTGACCTTCGTCATCGAAGACGGCGGCGTGATCGAGAGCGCAAGCAAGACTCTGCCGATCCTGCTGCAGACGCTTGACCTAGCGATCTACCCCGAGGGCGGCGACCTCGTAGCCGGTGTCGAGAACCGCGTGTACTTCGAGGCCCGCACGCCGTTTGGTAAGCCCGCGGACATCAGTGGGGTGGTTTTGAACCGCGGAGGCGCGGAGGTCGCGGAGTTCGAGACCACGCACGAAGGGCGGGGGCGGTTTAGCTTCACGCCCGAGACCGATGAGACATACACGCTGCGCGTGACCAATCCGAGCAGCGTGACGCAGGTGTTCGAGTTGCCGAAGGCGATCGAGAAGGGACAGGCCTTGTCGGTGGCGTCGGGTGTTTTGGGCCCAAGCGAAGACCTAAAGGTCATTGTTTCAGGGCCGCGTGCAGAGGCGGCGGTTTACGGCAAGGCGATCGTTCGACAGCGCGAGCGCATCCTCGTTGAAACGAAACTCTTCGACCTGACACACGCTGAACCCGCTAAGGAGCCTGGCAATCCAGCTGCCCATAGCCGACGACACTCGACCATCGAATTGCCCAAGGATACTGCTGGCATCTTGACCGTTACGCTATACAACCTAGCTGGCGAGCCCTTCGCCGAGCGCCTGATCTATCGCGAACCGAAGCACCGTGTCAACATCGAAATCCTCCCCGACTCGGCGCAGTACACGCCCGGCGGCGAGGTGCAGCTCACCATTAAAACCACCGACCAGGATGGCAACCCCGTCAGCGCGGTCGCGGGTGTGACGGTCACCGATGACGCGGTGCTCGAGATGATCGAGACGCGCGAGCAGGCGCCTTCGCTCCCGGCCATGGTGTTCCTCGAGAACGAAGTCGACGACCTCGCCGATGCGCACGTGTATCTCGACCCCACAAACGAAGATGCGGCCGAGCAGCTCGACCTCTTGCTGGGCACGCAGGGTTGGCGGCGGTTTGCGCTCGTGAACCTCGAGGACTTCATCGCCGAGCACGGCGACGACGCGCGGCGGATGCTCGCGCTGCGTGTTCCCGTTCGTCGCGAACTCGACAAGATGCTGCTGCGCAACATGGCCGTGCCCGAGGCGTTCGCGTTAGGGGCGGCGGCGCCCGAGGTCGCGATGGCCGAGTTAGCCGAGGCGCCGCCGCGGCCCGAGGCCCCGATCGATGCGGCGGACGAGAATCTGGAAGAGGCCGAAGGTCGGCCCGCGATCGTTGATCCGGCCCCGGCGCAGGAGCCCGGCCGGTTGGATGCTGCGCTCGACCAAGCGGCGCAGGCCGAGGAAGCCGACGCCATCGTCGCGTTTGACCAGGCTCATGATCGTGAGATCCGCATTTGGCAGGAGCCCATGGTCTTCGTCCGCGAGTACGCGCACCAGCAGCCGGCCGGCAAGCCGCTGGGCCAGCGCTCCGACTTCACCGAGACCGTGTATTGGTCCAGCGGCACGAAGACCGATGAGAACGGCCTGGCGACGGTGTCGTTCGATCTGTCCGACTCGGTGACGAGCTTCCGCGTCAAGGCCGATGCGTTTACGCAAGACGGTGCGCTGGGGGCGAATAGCGAGTTGATCGAGTCGGTGCGTCCGTTCTATGTCGAGCCGAAGCTGCCGCTCGAACTCACCGCGGGCGACACCGTCCTGCTGCCGATCGCGATGGTGAACAACACGCTCGACGAACTCGGCGTCGAGCTGTTCATCAGCAAGCTCGGACGTGCCGGTACGGTCGGCCTCGACCGCGTCCCGCTCGGTGCCGACACGCGCGGTCGAGCCCTGCACGAACTCACCATCGGGCAGACCTACGGCGAACTCGCCTTCAACATCGAAGCACGTGCGGGTGCCTTCAGCGACCAGAACAACCGCAAGCTCCGCGTCGTGCCCAAGGGCTTCCCGATCAACGACGGCTCGGGCGGCATGCTCACCCCCGGGAGTGAAATCCAACAAGAGATCACGATCCCCGAAAGCACCGTGCCCGGCTCGCTCAAGGCGACTGTCACCGTCTACCCCACGCCGCTGGCCAACCTCACCGAGGCGCTCGAAGCGCTCATCCGCGAGCCCTCCGGCTGCTTCGAGCAGACCAGTTCGACGACCTTCCCGCTGGTCATGGCACAGCAGTACTTCCTCTCCCACCAAGGCGTCGACCCCGAACTCATCGCAAAAGCCAAGGAAAAACTCGACAAGGGCTACAAGCGACTCATCGGATTCGAAACCGATGACAAGGGCTACGAGTGGTTCGGCTCGACCCCGCCGCACGAGGCGCTCACGGCCTACGGCCTCCTGCAATTCAACGAGATGAAAGACGTCATGGACGTCGATCAAGCCATGATCGAACGCACGCAGGACTGGCTGATGTCGCGCTGCGGCAACGACGGCTCGTTCCAGCTCGACAAGAAGGCGCTCGACTCGTTCGGCCGGGCACCGCAGGACACGACGGATGCGTACATCGTCTGGTCGCTGCTGGAAGCAGGGTACGACCCGGTGAAGATCGGCAAATCGATTCAGCTTGTTCTATCGAAGGCGACGGAGGGCAATGATGGCTACATCATTGCGCTGGGTGCGAACATCGCGCAGTTGACGGCCAATCGCTTTAGCAAAGATGCAGAGGCCGCCCGGCTGAAGGGGCTTACCGAAACACCGGCCCTGCTAGATCATGCCGCGGATCACCACGCGGCCATCGCCAAGCAGCTACGCGATAAGCTTGCTGGGAAGCTCAGCAAGGAAGGCTTCATCGACGGTGCCGTCACCAGCATCACCAACTCCGGCGGCGACGCGCTGAAGATCGAGACGACCTCGCTGGCGATCCTCGCCTGGCTCAAGGACGACGCCTACACCGAGCAGGTCGAGAAGGCGATCCTCTGGCTCACCGAACGCTGCAAGGCCGGCCGCTTCGGCTCGACGCAGTCCACCGTCCTCGCGCTCAAGGCGATCGTCGAGTACGACAAGGCCCGCTCCACGCCCAAGGCCCCGGGAAGTTTGGTCGTGATGGTGGATGGTAAGCAAGTCGGCGAGCCCGTTGCATTCAACGAAGAAACCAAGGGTGCGATCCACCTGCCCGCGATCGCCAGCCACCTCACCCCCGGCAAACACACCGTCGCGGTCAAGATGGAAGGCGGCAGCAAGATGCCGTACTCGTTCGCGGTCGAGTACTTCGCCAACACCCCGGCGAGCAGCGATGCATGCAAGCTGAGGATCGAGACGTCATTCGCGGGTGCGGGTGAGCTGAAGCCAGGCGTTACGCTTGCCCCGCCAGTGACTGAAGGCGAGACCACCGAGGTCAACGTCAAGATCACCAACACCACCAAGGACGGCCTGCCGACCCCGATCGCGATCGTCGGCATCCCCGGCGGGCTCGAACCCGACTTCGACCAGCTCAAAGAACTCGTCGCCGCCGGCAAGATCGCGGCCTTCGAAGTCATCGGCCGAGACGTCGTGCTCTACTGGCGCGAGCTGCCCCCGGAAGCAGAGGTGCAACTGCAAATCCGCTGCACCGCCGCGGTTCCCGGGACCTACACTGGCCCGGCGTCGCGAACGTACCTTTACTACACCGACGAGCACAAGCAGTGGGCCGAGGGTCTGACGGTGACGATCACCCCGCGTGAGACGACGCAGTGATCCGTAGCTCCGGGTGGAAACCCGGAGCAGTACAAAAGCTCTGACGGAAAAGACGGTTCGTGTGTGTTCCGGGTTTCGACTCGGAGCGATGGGTCAATCGACCTTGACCAGCACGATCGTGATGTCGTCGTTGGGTGGGCAGTCGGCGCGGTGCGTGTCGATCGCGGCGAGCAGGTGGTCGAGGCCTTGCGGTGCGGTGAGCGCTGCGGTTTCGCGAAAGGCTTTGTCGAGTTGGTTTTTGCCGAAGCGTTTACCTTTGCGGTTCATGGCGTCGGTGAGGCCGTCGGAGTAGAGCAGGAGTCGGTCGCCGGGTATGAGATCGACGACGTCTTTGCTGTACTTGGCGTCGGCGACGACGCCGGTGACCATGCCGCCGACGTCGAGGTGTTTGACTTGGTTGTCGCGGAGGAGCATGGCGGGTTCGTGGCCGGCGTTGCAGTAGGTCAGTCGTTTGGTGGCGTGGTCGATGGTGCCGTACCAGAGTGTGGCGAATTCGTTGTCGAGGGTGTCGCGATCGAGGGCTTTGTTGACGCGTTCGATGATGACGTCGAGGTCGTAGACGTCGTGTGCGTAGGCTCGGAGTGACGAGCGGACCATGGCCATGAGCAGGGACGCGGCGACGCCCTTGCCGACCGCGTCGCCGACGGCGATGCCGGTGGCGTTATCGAGTGAGATGAAGTCGAAGAAGTCGCCGCCGAGGTCCTGGCTCGGGACGTAGGTGGAGGCGATCTCGATTTTGGGGATGTTGGGCGATCGCTTGGGGAGCATGCGCTGCTGGACGCCTCGCGCGAGTTCGACCTGCCTGGCGAGTTGTCGGGAGCGCTGGCGTTCGGCGTCGAGTTGGGCGCTGCGGACGGCGGTGGCGAGGAGCTGTGCGATCGCTCGGACGAGGTTTTCCTCGAACATGGTGAAGCGGCGGGGCGATTCGGTGAAGAGTTGGATCGTGCCGATGCCCTTATCCTGAATCATGAGCCCGGTGGAGAGCATGGAGGTGATGCCGGCCTGTCGCGCGTCGTCGGGGTAGTAGCTGCGCGGGTCTTCGGTCATGTCTTCGATATAGACCATGTCGCCGTTGAGTGCTTTGCGGGTGAGTTCGGATTTGTTGACGAGGGTTTTGCCCTTGTCGGCGACGGCGTGGTCCATGCCGAAGAGGGCTCGGGCGGTGAGCTCGGGCTTGCCGTCTTCGCCGAGTTGGAGGAGTCGGATGACGACGGCCTTGACGCTCATGACGCGGGCGATCGCGTTGGCCGCGGTGTCGAGGGTTTGCTGGGGGTTGGCCTGTGCGGAGAGCTGGGTGGAGAGCTCGTAGAGGACGCGCAGCTCGCGGATGCGTTGGCGGTTTTGGTGCTGCTCGTAGCAGAGCGAGGCGATCGAGTTGGCGATCTGATGGATGAAGCCGAGCGACGCGCCGGTGGTCGCGGTGTAGGCGTTCTCGGCGGCGGTGAGCAGGGCTTCGCGATCGTGTTCGTTGAGCCCGATGCGATCACAGAGGGCGAGGAGGTTGTCTCGGTGCTCGGCGGTGAGGCCGTGGTCCGCGGCGATCTGGTGGGGATGAACGACGATGGAGCCGAGCTCTTGGCCGCCGATGGACACGGGCGCGCGGAGCGATCCGTCGGCCTCGCGCTCGGTGAAGGTGAGCTGCTCGAAGGTCTGGTCGGCCAGGGCGCGGGCGGGCAGGTCCGTCGGCTGGGTGACGGGGTTGCCTTCGTGATCGAGCACGCGCATGGAAAGCCGGGCGAACGTGGTGAAGGAGTCTTGGAGGTCCTGCAGCGTGTCGGGGCTGATGAAGTCGGTCAGCGACAGCTTGTCCGACGTGCCGGGTTGGAGAGCGGGGGTGTTCAAGTGTTTCCCTGGAGTCATCGGCCGGGCAACGGGCGGGGCCGGAGAAAGCGGAGGGAGATTGTAGTGCGGCGGGGTGTCGGCGCGGTGAGCGGCTGCAAAAACCGGGTTCAGCGGCTCGATCGAACCATGCATCGCGATAGGGCTGCGGCTTACATACAGTCAAGCAAGCCTTTCACTCGCGTCTGTCGGTGATCGCTACGTGTGCC
>JBMYUK010000090.1:8176-8446 GCA_049605275.1 Phycisphaeraceae bacterium | reverse complement strand
CGAAGCTGCCGGTGAGCACGTGCAGGAGGAGCTGCGCGCGCACCACCTGCCAGCCGCCCAGGTTGCCGATCGACGCACTGCGCCAGAGGTGGCTGGTGAACTTGCCTCCGGCCGCGGCGATCTCGTCGGGCTCGCCCATGCGGCGCAGCGCGGTCATCTGCTTGACGCCGTCTTTGATCTGATCGGGCAGGACGTCGGTCATATCGGTCTGGATGAAGCCGGGGGCGATGACGTTGGCGGTGATGTTCTTGCCGCCCATCTCCTTGGCCA
>JBMYUK010000090.1:0-8166 GCA_049605275.1 Phycisphaeraceae bacterium | reverse complement strand
AAGCCCGCGAGGCCGGCCTTCGCCGCGGCGTAGTTCGCCTGTCCGGGATTGCCGACGACACCCGCGACCGAGCCGAGGTTGATGATCCGGCCCCACTTGCCGCGCATCATCGGCTTGATCGCCGCGCGACACGCCACGAACACGCTCCGCAGGTTCGTGTTGATCACGTCGTCGAACTCCTCGTCGCTCATCCGAAGCAGCAGGTTGTCCTTCGTGATCCCCGCGTTATTGACGAGGATGTCGAGTCGGCCGTGCTCCTTGAACACGCCCTCGATCAGCGATTCGATCGATTCCTGACTGGCGATGTCGCACGTCGCGACCGACGCTTTGCCGCCCGCCGATTCGATCTCGGCTTTGACCTTGTTGAGTTTGTCCTCGTTGCGCGCGACGCACACGACGTGTCGGCCGTCGGCGGCGAGGTGCTTGGCGGTCGCGGCGCCGAGCCCGCGCGAGGCGCCGGTGACGATTGCGATGCGAGTCGGAGCGGATTCATCAGTCATGGGGAACGACCTCCAGTCGTACATCATCTTGGGAT
The DNA here is from genome assembly GCA_049605275.1 of Phycisphaeraceae bacterium. Taxonomy (GTDB): domain Bacteria; phylum Planctomycetota; class Phycisphaerae; order Phycisphaerales; family Phycisphaeraceae; genus JAHQVV01. The sequence continues at coordinate 7,631 of JBMYUK010000090.1, read as the reverse complement.
TCTTCGAACACGATCGTAGGCACGAGAAACACCGTACCCAGTTCGTCCACGCGCCGCAGCTTATAGCCTTCGACCCAGAGCGTCATCGCGCCGGCCCAGTGCGTCGTCGCGGTGAACGTGCCATCGCCGTGGTGCTCGACGCCGACCTCGCGATCCTGGTTGCGCGGATTGGGGTTCTCGATCTCGCCGGGCGCAAGGATCAGCCCGCCTCGGATAAAGCCCGACCCGGCGAGTTGCGCATCGGTCACGCGCTCGCCCTGCGTGTTCACCACCTCGCCGCGCACGCGGATCGTCTGCCCCGGGTTCAGGCAGCCGACCGTCAGGCCCGCAACAACGCACAGCGCAACGATCGAGGCTCGCGGAATCGACAGCGACATCGGCATCAGCTCTTGGGCGAATCGAAGTTCTCGACGCGGATCGACTTCTCGATGCGCCGCATCAGCCCGCTGAGCACCTTGCCCGGGGCGAGTTCCACGTATCGGCCGGGCAGGGCTTTCGCCGCGAATTGCATCGACTGACTCCAGCGCACCGGGTTGGTTAACTGCTCGACAAGCCGCTTCTGAATCAGCGCGGGGTTCTGCACGTGCGGCTCACCGGTCACGTTGCTGAGCACCTTGACGCTCGGCTCGGACCAGTCGACTTTCTCGAGGGCCTGCTGCAGCTTGACCGCCGCGGGCTGCATGATCGGCGAGTGAAACGCGCCGGCCACCGTCAACGGCGTCGCGCGAAAGCCCGCCGCCGTCGCCTGGGTCACCATCAACTCGCAGGCGTCCAGCGTGCCGCTCACCACGACCTGCATCGGCGAGTTGTAGTTGGCCGGGACCATGACCGCCTCTCTCGGCAGGGCGTCGTTGACCTGGTCGCAGAGCATCTCGATGTTGGTTTCGTTGACCTCGCCGGTGATCGCGACCATCGACGAGGGCGTCGCCTCGGCCGCGGCCTGCATCGCCTCACCGCGCAGTCGAACCAGACGCAGCCCGTCCGCGAAGCGAAACGCCCCGGCCAGATGCAGCGCCGTAAACTCGCCCAGCGAGAGGCCCGCCGTCGCTTCGAACGCCTGCAAGTCGCCGCTCGCCTGCAACCCGCGGAAGCACGCGACCGAGGCGGTATAGATCGCGACCTGCGCGTTGTCGGTGCGATTGAGTTCGTCGGCCGGGCCATCGAAGCACAGCTTCGCGAGATCGAAGCCGAGCACGTCGTTGGCCTCGTCGAAAACGGCCTTCGCTTCGGGCGAGGCTTCGACCCACGCTTTGGCCATGCCGACGGCTTGGGCGCCTTGGCCGGGGCAGAGGATGATTGATGATTGATGATTACTCATTGATGATTTGGGCTGTCCTTTGCAGCGTCCATGTTCTTTTTCTTCGTAAGAATTGTCGTTGTGATGATTGCGTAGATCTGCCTGCACTCTTCATGCAAGGGTTCTAGTTGCTGTTCTTTGAGCATACCAGAACGCATAATTAGCTCAATCCAGTACGAGGTTTCATTTGCTTCGCGCTGGGCGATCTCCATGATGGTGACAAAGTGCCTTGGCGAAGATGCGTGCAATGCCTCGCGATAGTTCGCACCAATAGACGTGCCGGACTTTACACTCTGTCTGCCAATCGTTTGCCCTGCATGTGTATCAGGCAGAGAATCTGCTACTCGCAGAATCCGACTACCCAGATCCAAAGTCCTTTCTTTCATCACATCTGGTGTCATCACCGGCTCCCCGTGAAATAATCAATCAGCAATTATCAATCATCAATCAAAGTCGCCAAAGCGACGTCGTCCAGCACATGCCGCCTCCGATGGCGACGAACAGGACGAGGTCGCCTTCCTTGAGTTCGCCGGCCGCGCGTTTTTCGTGCAGGCACAACGGGACGCTCGCGGCCGAGGTGTTGCCGTACTTCTCGATGTTGATGACCAACTTGTCGTCGGGCAGGTCCATACGTTTCTTGATGAGTTCGAGGATGCGGCGATTGGATTGATGCGGGATGACCGCGGCGAGGTCGTCGGCGGTGATGCCGGCTTTCTCGAGCGTCTCGTCGATGATGGCCTGGGTGGTGGTGACGGCGAACTTGAAGACCTCCTGGCCGTTCATCTGCAGGGTATTGAATCGGCCGGTGAATCCGTCGTGCTCGGGCGGGAGGTCGTCGGGGGTGCGCGGGACGTAGAGTTCGCCCCAGAGCGATCCGTCGGAGCGCATGGTCTGAGCGAGGCAGCCGCGCGAGGCATCTTCGTCGGCGGTGAGGATCGCGGCCCCGCCGGCGTCGCCGAAGAGGATGCACGTGCCGCGGTCTTCGTAGTTGGTGATGCGCGAGAGGGTCTCGGCGCCGATGACCGCGACGGACTTGTAATGTCCCGATGCGATGAGTGCCTCGGCGTGATTGAGCCCGTAGACGAAGCCGGAGCAGGCGGCAGCGAGGTCCATCGCGCCGGCGGGCGTCGCGCCGACGTCGTGAACCACCCGAGCGGCCGTGGACGGGCAACTCATCTCAGCCGTCATCGTCGCGAGCAGGACCATGTCGAGTTCGCCCGGCTGCATACCCGCGTCGTCCAGGGCGGCGCGGAGCGCGTCGGCCGCGAGCGAGCGAGTGGTGACGTCGTCCTCGGCGATGTGTCGGGTCTTGATGCCGGTGCGCTGGGTGATCCACGCATCGTTCGTGTCGACGAGCCCGGCGAGGTCGTCGTTGGTCAGCACGCGACCGGGCAGCGCCGTACCGACACCCGCCAGACGAACCCCCACTCCCGCGGCGGCGGGTCGAGCGTTCATGCCGTGCCCTCGCCGCTGGTCACGGTCGCCACACTCTTGATCCGCTCCTCGGCCGCGATCAGCCGACGCGAAACCTCGGGGTTGACGTCGAGTTCGGCGTACTTGAGCGCGTTGCGGATCGCGTTGTGAATCGTGCGCGGCTGCGACGAGCCGTGGCAGATCAGGCAGATGCCGTTGGCCCCCATGAGCGGCGCGCCGCCGTGCTCGTGGTAGTCGTGCTTGGCGTAGATGCTCTCGACCACGGGCTGGAGCTTCATCGCCAACTCGGGGTCGATCTCGAACGCCTCGTGCGCGATCGTCTTGAAGATGCCCTTGCTCAAACCCTCGGCCAGCTTGAGGACCACGTTGCCGGTGAACCCCTCGGCGACGATGACATTGGCCTTGCCCTCGAAGATCTCCCGGCCCTCGATGTAGCCGACGTAGTTCAGGCTGTCGTCGGCCTTGAGCAGCTTGTGCGTGCCGCGGGTGAGTTGGTTGCCCTTGCCCTCTTCGCCGCCGATAGACAACAGCGCGACGGAGGGGTTATCGATGTCGAGCACGCGCTCGGCGAAGATCGAGCCCATGTGTCCGTACTGGTGCAGGTGCGTCGCGCGGGGCTCGGGGTTGGCACCGACGTCGCAGACGACGACCGGGCCATAGAACGTCGGGATGGTCACCGCGATGCCGGGCCGGTGCACGCCCTTGAGCCGACGCATCGACATCTGCGCCGACGCGACGCACGCGCCGGTGTTGCCCGCGGAGATGATGACGTCGCAGCGTTCTTCTTTGGACCGCGGCGAGCCGAGCCAGCCCCACCGGACGATCGAGCTGTCGGTCTTCTCGCGCAGCGCCGAGACGGGCGGATCGCCCATGCCGATGACCTGGGTCGTGGCTTCGACGAGGACGCGCGGGTCGTCTTGCTTACCTTCTTCTTCGAGCGCTTCGCGGATGATCGCTTCGTCGCCGACGAGGACGAGTTTGTCATCGGGCCCGAGCAATTTGATCGCGCTGAGCGCGCCCTTGAGGATCGCGTCGGGTGCGTTGTCTCCGCCCATCACATCGATTGCGATTCGCACGTCGTGCCCCTGTCTTTGCCTGCGGCGTTTGCGAGGTCGGCTCCGACGGGGATCAATCGTCTTGGCTGAGTCGGCCGACAGAGACCTTCAGGCCCGGGCGGACGTAGCCGCACTCGGTGCAAGCGGCGTGGGGCAGTTTCGCGGCGCCACAGTTCGGGCAAGCGATCGCCGCGCGCGGCGTCAGCGCGTCGTGCGATCGGCGGATTCGGCCACGGGTTCGGCTGATTCGTTGTTTAGGCAGCATGACGGTTTATACCTGTAGGTGGGGCGATGTCGCTCGGCCTCGCACGCCGGCTCGAGGCCGCCGATTCGAGCCCATCAATGTAGCCGACGCATCAGATGGGGTCAAACCGCGAGCCGCTATGGATTATTCAAGCGTCAGCATGATTCCCGCGATGACCAACACCCACATCAGCAAAACCACCGCCCCGGCGATCCCCATCCGCTTGAACCTCGGAACCGCATCGCTCAACTGGTCTCGACGCGCTCTATCCAGAGACGGGTGCTGTGCCAAGATCCGCTTGGACTCTGCCTGATAGCCAAAACCAATGACCGCCCCAACCAAAGCGAGCAGCGGGATCGCGACGCCGATTAGGCTGATGACCAGTCCGCTGCGGCTGGATTTCACAAGCGAATCGGCTCGCTTGACGACTCTTTCAGGGATTTGGTCCACGGCCAGCCAGTGTAATGAGGTCAGTGAATCTCCGCCGCCTCGATGTCCAAGGCCTCGCCCGCCTTCTCCGGCTCGCGGACCGAGTCGATCAACTCACACGTCTTCGCGCTCGGCTTCTTGCACAACGGCGTCAGGGCCAGCGTCACCACGAAGTTCAGCAGCATGCCGATCGTCCCGATGCCCTGCGCGTTGATGCCGAAGACCCACGGCTCGCGCAGGCCCTGGCCCTTGGGTCCGAAGATGGCCTCGGCGATCTCCGCGTTGAGCAGGATCACGTCCGCCTTCTGCGTGGTGATGTAGAACGCCGTGAAGGTGATGCCCACGAGCATGCCCGCGACGGCCGGGACCGTGCCGACCTTCTTGGAGAAGATGCCCAGCACGATGGCCGGGAAGAAGCTCGCCGCCGCGAGCCCGAACGCGAACGCGACGACCTCGCCGACAAAGCCCGGCGGGTTGACACCGAAGTACCCCGCGATCAACAGCGCCACGCCGATGGCGATCCGCCCGACAAGCAGCCGCTGCTTCTCGCTGGCCCGCGGATTCATCATGTTGTAGTACAGGTCGTGCGAGACCGACGACGAGATCACCAGTAGCAGGCCCGACGCCGTCGACAAAGCAGCGGCCAGCCCCCCCGCGATGACGAACGCGACGATCCAGTCGGCGAGCTCGGCCATCTGCGGCGTCGCCAGCACGATGATGTCCCGGTCAGGGTGGTGGGCCGCGCCCAGTTCGAGCAGCGTCGCCTTCGCCGCCGCACCGCCGTCGGCCGTCCCGCCGTTGGCCGCGATCCACGCGTCCGGGTCGTCGATCAGTTTCGCGCGCGTCGCCGCCGGCACCTGCAAAATGCGCATCAATTCGTTGGGCTGAACAACCGACTCGAGCGTCTGACCGTTCGCGTCATCCGTGAGCGTCAGCGTCACGGGTTCGTCTTCGAGATTATTGGTAAACGCGACCTTGCCGTCGCCATCGAAATCGACCCACGCGATGTAGCCGAGCTCCGCCCACTTATCGTACCACTCGGGTAGTTCGCTCTCGGTCGAGCCGTTGAGCCCGGCGACCTCATCGATCATGTAGTACCGTGCGAACGCGGCGACCGCCGGGGCGCACAGATACAGCATCGAGATGAACAGGAGCGCCCAAAACGCCGACCAACGCGCCGCCTTCACGCTCTTGACCGTGTAAAACCGGACGATGACGTGCGGCAGACCGGCCGTCCCCGCCATCAGCGCGAGGCAGACGCAAAACACGTTGAGCTTGTTCCATCCGCCGTTCTCCGCGTAGGCCTCGGTGTAGGCGGAGAAGCCGAACTGCTCGTTAATCAGCGAGAGCTTGTCGAGAAGAAACGGCCGCGCGGGATCGACCGACTCGAGCACCTGGCTGCCCAGTCCGATCGAGGGGATGGGGCTGCCGGTAAGCTTGAGCGAGATCGCGACGGCGGGGATGAGAAACGCGGTGATGAGCACCCAGAACTGAGCGACCTGCGTGTAGGTGATGCCCTTCATCCCGCCGAAGACCGCGTAGACAAAGACGATCGCCATGCCGATCGCCACGCCCACCGCCGGCGCGACGCCGAGGAAGACGGAGAAGACCACGCCGACGCCCTTCATCTGGCCGACGACGTAGGTGAAGCTGATAAAGATCGCGCAGAGCAGGGCGATGAGCCTTGCGGTGGACGAGTCGTAGCGTCCGCCGATGAAGTCGGGCACGGTGTAATGCCCGAACTTTCTCAGATAGGGCGCGAGCAGCAGGGCGAGGAGCACGTACCCGCCGGTCCATCCGAGCAGGTAGACCGACCCGTCGACGCCCATGAACGAGATCAGGCCCGCCATCGAGATGAACGAGGCGGCGGACATCCAGTCGGCGGCGGTGGCCATGCCGTTCGCGAGCGCGGGAACCCCGCCGCCCGCGATGAAAAAACCCTTGGTGTCTTTCACTCGGCTCAGCCAGGCGATGCCCAGGTAGATCGAGAACGTGATGCCGACGAAGATATAAGTCCAGATCTCCAGCGTCATCGGCCACCTCCCGTCGAAGGCCCGCCGCCGCTCGAGCGGTCGATCGCGTCGAGGTCGGCCTGGTGGCGCTTATCCAGGCGATTGAGCAACACGTAGTACGTCAGAATCAGCAGCACGAACACCATGATCGAGCCCTGCTGCGCGAACCAAAACCCAAGCGGGTACCCGCCGAGCTTGAACCGGTTGAGTACGTCCGCGAACAGGATGCCGCAGCCCAGCCCGACGATCGCCCAGATCGTCAGCAGCACGGACATGATGATGACGTTGGATCGCCAGTAACGCCGCAGCGCGTTGGCGACCGCGTCGGCCTCGGCCGGCGACGAGGGCGCAGAGGGATCGGGGGCTCGGTCGGTCATAAGCAGGCTCGGGTCTCGAAACGAGTGTGAAGAGAATCGCAAAAAGATCAAGACACGTCGCGGCGATCGGCGGTCGACCGACGCAACAGGAAAGACAGTCTAATATCAACATACGAAACGAGCCATCCCGAACAGCAGATCGCCGCTCGACCCGGTACCCTGAACTTCGCCAAGCACCCAACTCCGAGATCCCCGATGACCGCCCGCGACTACTTCGTCGATCGACCCGAAGACAAAAAGCAACTCGAAGAAGGCGCGGGCTTGTCCCCAAAGTTCAACGCCGACGGGCTGATCCCCTGCGTCTCCACCCACGCCGAAACCGGCGAGGTCCTCATGCTCGGCTACATGAACGACGTCGCGCTGCGCAAAACCATCGAGACCGGCTACCTCTACTTCTGGTCGCGATCCCGCGGCAAGCTCTGGTTCAAAGGCGAGTCCTCGGGTATGACCCAAAAGCTCGTCGAGCTCACCACCAACTGCGATCAATCCGCCGTCGTCGCCAAGGTCACCATCGGAGAAGCGACCAGCGGCGGGGCGCAGGCGAGTTGCCACGTCGGCTACCCCAACTGCTTCTACCGCGCGATCCCGACCGGCGTCGGTGAAACGAACGAGCCCGTGCAGATGTCGATCGTACTAGAGAAAGCCTTCGACCCCGACGAGGTCTACGGCAAAAAATAGCGTTTAACGCCCGCGCTGGGGCGACTTGCGAACATCAACGCCACACAAAGCAGATCTACACACAAGCTCCAACACCTGACCCCATGGACCCAACTCCAAACCCTC
>JBMYUK010000089.1:241-8482 GCA_049605275.1 Phycisphaeraceae bacterium | reverse complement strand
ATCTTCCACGGCGGGTACCGCGAGCCGCGAGGCTGGGATGCTTATCAAGCGGGCTTCGGTGGGAAGCGGGCCGACAAGGTTGCGCCGCCGGGCGAGGGCATCCGTATCAAAACCGGCGTAATCGACACCGACAACGACAGCGAGACCGGAGAGGGCAGGATGGCGGACTGGGCCATCGCCCAGCTCAACCGGCCGCACGACAAGCCCTTTTTCATCGCGATGGGTCTGTACCAGCCTCACGAGCCCTGGGTCTCGCCAACGCGGTATTACCAGCAGCACCCGCTCGACGCTGTTCACCTGCCCGATGTCCCCGAGGACGACCTGGGCGATGTGCCCGCGGCGGGCCGACTGTTCGCGGATGAGATCGTGGGTTTCCATCATTGGAACGACCACGCCGACATCTCTGCCGTGCCCGGCGCCAGGCGGCAACTGGTCCGCGGGTACCTGGCGTCCTGTACGTTTTCGGACAGCAATGTTGGCCGGCTGCTCGATGCGCTGCACAAGAGCCCGCACGCGGACAACACGGTGGTGGTGCTCTGGGGCGACCACGGCTTTCACCTTGGCGAGAAGAACGCCTGGCGGAAGATGACGCTTTGGGAACGCGGCACACGCACGCCGCTGATCGTCATGCTCCCGGGCCAGGTGAAGGGCACGCGCGTGGATCCGCCCGTCAGCCTGCTGGATATCTACCCCACGCTCGTGGCGTTATGTGGGTTGCAGATCGATCAGCCGCTGGACGGTGTGAGCCTTGGGCCGCTGCTTGACGACCCGGACGCCGACTGGGACCGTCCCGTCATCATGTCCCATGGCCCGGGCAACTTCGCGGTCCGTTCGGGCCCGTGGCGGCTGATCCGATACACCGACGGTAGCGAGGAGCTTTACAACATCGCGCAGGACCCGGCCGAGCACCACAATCTAGCGCTGGATGCGAAGCACGACGACACCCGCCGTCAACTGCGCGGGCACCTACCCAAGACGTGGGTCTACAATGTGTGCCCGAGGTTCGAGCGCTTCGGAGGTGCGTTTGCAAAGCCACCCACCAGCGCGATAGGCGAGAGCCCGCCCGTCACGCCCTAAGCGATCACACGCACAAGCCCTTGACCCAACTGATCCGTCACATCGCGAACCTCGGGCTGCTCTTCGCGTTTGCCACGCTCGCGGCGACGGGGGTGATGTCGTTCGTGCTGCCGTTTTCGATCGTCACCGCGCGGGTCCATATCGTGTTCGGTCTGGTGACGCTGGTCCTCGTGGGGATGCACCTCGCGACCCGCGTCGGTTATTTCACGCGGATCGCGAAGCAATCGTTCGACCTTCAAACGAAGAAAAGGCCGCAGGTCCCGCGGTGGCTCGTGGCCGGCGTCGTGATCGGTTGGGCGGGTTTGCTCGGGGTGTCTTTTTACGGCACGCGGCCGGCGTCGGACCTGATCGCGGTAGGGTACGAGGCGCGTCACGCGGCGGAGATCTTCCGCGCGACGCCGCAGACGGCGCACGAGAAACTCGGGCCGAAGCTGCGCGTCGCGACGCTCGGCAAGACGGATGATCGCGTGTTGATCGAGGTGGCGGTGACGTATCGCGACGACCTCGCCGAGCAACCCGCCGCGGCGATCTGGGCTCAGTCGACGGGCAACGATCCGAAAATGATTCAGACGCTCTTCGTCGATCGCGACATCGCGTACAGCGACACGCCCGCGTGGAACGGCAAGCCGACGCCGCGGCATCACATCCTGCCGATCTGGCGGCATCGCTATCGCGACATCAACGGCGTCGATCCGACCGGCGACACCAGCGCGATGACGTCCGCAACACCCAAGCACAGCTTTTCGATCGAGCAGACGCTCGAGTCGGACGCCGAGGACTTCGTGCTCCGCTTCGAATTCAACGCGCACGGCGACGCCAATGACGCCTACCCCGATCCGCACCTCGGCCAGCCATCGGTGCTGTACGAAGCGTTGATCGATCTCGACAGCGACCAGACACACTACCTCATGACGCGGACCTCGCACGGCGGCGGCGCGGAGGGGGACGGGCGTCCGCGGTACGGCTTCGACGGCTTCACCACCGCGACGGACCTGATCGAATTGGTGCTGGTTCGTGTCGATCGCCCCGACGAGACGACCGAGTGATCGCCGCGGAGCGCGGGTGCGGTTAGCGGTAGTAGTTGCTGCGTCCGAAAGCGTTGCCGGGCGGGGCGTGGTCGGGCGGTTGTCCCTGCCCGGGGTGGTCGGCGGGCTTGCCTTTTTTGAGTCGGATGGGCGAGTGGCCGTTGCCCTGTCCGGGGTGCTCGCGCGGCGTGTCGTTTAGTGTGAGCAGGAAGCCCTGGTCGTCGCGATCGAGGACGAGTTCGTTGGCGAGCAGGCCGGCGTCCTGATGGAAGGATTCGCGATCGGTGAGGAGGGGTTGCAACGCGGCGGGTTGGAGTTGGCTGAGTTGTACGCCGTTGAGCGCTTGGGTCCATCGGTAGCTGGTGCCGAGGAGGTGGCTTTCCTCGGTTTCGTCGCTGGGGCAGTAGACGACATTTGGCATCTGCAGCCGCGGCTTAATGAATTCGGGCAGCGACATGCCGTTTTGGTTCGGGGCGAGGCCGTAGAGCGTGGGCAAAGTACCGGTGTCTTGGACGTGGCTTGCGATCGCGCCGCCCATATCGGCCAGGTTTTGCCGGCATACAGCGGAGCGCGCCTCGGCATTGGCCGTGGTCAGCATCGGCAGCGACAGCGCCATCATCACCGCGATCAGTGCGAAGACGATCACCAACTCGACCAAGCTCAGGCCTTTTCGATACCCAGTCACAGACATGCCCCTCGCATCGCGGCGGCTCGATCACGCCACTCTGGGAAAACTTTCCTCGAACCAAGCAGACCGCAGCAATTGCGGACAATATAAAGATAGCTCACGACCCACCGCGAGTCACGCAGAATCTCGCAAATTATCGGATTTTGCACCGCGCTTAGCTTAGGTGGTGTAGTCGGCGTTGATCGCGATGTACTGGCGGGTCAGGTCGCAGCCGAGCCAGGTGGACTCACCCTCGCCGCTGTGGGCATTGAGTTCGATGACGACGCGGTGGGCGTGCATCTTCTCGGATAGCGCGGAGAGCGGAGCCTCTTGCGTGACCGTCGGTGTGTTGTTCTCGAAGACGGTCGTGCCCTGGATCTTGACGGTGAAGTGGGCCGGGTCGAGTTTGACGCCCGCCTTGCCCGCCGCCATCACCAGTCGGCCCCAGTTCGGGTCGCAGCCGTGGATCGCGGTCTTGACCAGCGGGCTGTCGGTCACGGCCCGGCCGATCCGGTCGGCGTCTTCGATCGTCGGCAGGCCTTTGACGCGCACTTCGAACGTGCGCGTCGCCCTCGCCGTCGACGACGACCTGCTCGGCGAGGTCACGGCAGGCGGCGGTGAGCGCAGACAGAAACAGACCGTACGCTTCGCCGGCGGCTTCGGCGATGCGCTCGTTGCCCGCGGCGCCACTCGCCAGGATGTACATCGTGTCGCTGGTGCTCGTGTCGCTATCGACGGAGATGCGATTGAACGAGTCGGCGTTGGCCTGCGTGAGCGCCGCGTGCAGGACCTTCGCATCGATGGCGACGTCGGTCGTGAAAAAGACCAGCATCGTCGCCATCGACGGCGCGATCATGCCCGATCCCTTGGCGATGCCGCCGAGGTGACAGGTCTTGCCGTCGATTTCGAATGTCTTAAGCGTGCACTTCTCGACCAGGTCGGTGGTCATGATGCCCCGCGCCGCTGCGGCATCGTGGTCTTCGCCTCGGCCTAGTGCGGGCTTGAGGTCGCGGATGCCTTTACAGACTTTCTCGACCGGCAGCGGCCGTCCGATGACGCCGGTGGACGCGGGTAGCACGTGGTGCGGGTCGCAGCCGACGACTTCTGCGGCTGCCTTGCACATGTCGATGGCGTGCTGCTCGCCCCCGGCCGCGAGGGTCGCGACGTTTGAGTTGCCGGAGTTGCAGACGACGGCCCGGGCGGTGCCGTAGTGCCCGCCGCGTTTGCCGGGTAAATGCTTCATGCCGACCAGGACCGGCGCACCCTTGAACTGGTTGGTCGTAAAGACCGCCGCCGCCGAGCACGGCCGATCCGCCGCGATGAGCGCGAGATCAGGCTTGCCCGATTCTTTGATCCCGCAGCACCCACCCGCCGCGACGAAGCCTTGCGCAACGGTGACACTGGCCAGCGAGTCGGGGCGTGTGGGTGGCATGGCGAAAGAGTATAATCGGGGTTTAGCCGTCGCTTGCGACCCCAATACCCAAAACCTAAAACCCAACACCCACCCAACAGGAGCCCGCGATGCCGATCGCCGACTACGACACCTACGTCCGCATGCTGGACAACGCCTTCACCAACCACTTCGCCTACCCCGCGATCAACGTCAGCTCGATGGTCACCGCCAACGCGGCGCTCAAGGCCTTCGCCGACGCCAAGTCCGACGGCATGATCCAGGTCTCCACCGGCGGCGGCAAGTTCGCCTCGGGCCTCATCAACGGCGACATGGTCATGGGCGCGATCTCGATCGCCGAGCACATCCACCGCGCGGCGGAGAAACTCGACGTCAACATCGTCCTGCACACCGACCACTGCCCGCCCGACGCGGTCGATACCTTCATGGTCCCGCTGATCGAGGAGTCGGAGAAGCGCGTCGCCGAGGGTAAATTGCCGCTCTACAACTCGCACATGCTCGACGCGTCGGGCCTGCCGCTCGAAGACAACCTCGCGCTCTCTGTCCCGATCTACGAGCGCATGGCCAAGATCGGGCAGATCATCGAGATCGAGGCCGGCGTCGTCGGCGGCGAAGAAGACGGCGCCGCCGGCTCCGAAGACACCCCCGAAGAACACCTCTACACCACGCCCGAAGACATGGTCCGCGTCTACGAAGTCATGTCCAAGGTCGACGGCACGTACATGTTCGCCGCGACCTTCGGCAACGTCCACGGGGCCTACAAGCCCGGCGCGGTCAAACTCCGACCCAAACTCCTCAAGGAAGGCCAGGACGCCATCAAAGCCAAGTTCGGCGAAGACGCCAAGTTCTACCTCGTCTTCCACGGCGGCTCGGGCTCGGAAAAACACGAGATCGAAGAGACCCTCGGCTACGGCGTCATCAAGATGAACGTCGACACCGACTGCCAGTACGCCTTCACCCGCCCGATCGCCGGCCACATGTACGAGAACTACGCCGGCGTCCTTAAAGTCGACGGCGAAGTCGGCGTGAAGAAACAGTACGACCCGCGCAGCTATCTCAAGAAGGGCGAACAGGCCATGGCCGATCGCGTCATGGAAGCCTGCAACGACCTGCACTCCACCGGCAAGGCGCTCGGTGCGGGCGCGGCGGTGTAATTCCAAACGCGACAGACAGACGAAAAAGCCCCGTCGCGAGTCGGGGTTTTTTAATGCGCTTCGCGAACCGGCCGAACCAGCAACTTGCGCAGCACCGCGAGCATCGTGCTCGGCTCGTCGAGATAGTTCGCGGGCGGACGCCAGTAGACCGTCGTCGTATCGAGCACGGTGACTCGCCCCGGCGCGTTTGCAAAAGACGCTTCCATCCGCTTGGCTGCATCGCCGCGCGAACCGAGCGTGAAGATGAGGTCCGGGCCCTCGTGTTGGATGCGCTCGATGCCGAGGTGGGCCGCGGCGATGCGAACCTCGGAGAGGTCGATGAAACGCTGGGCCTTGTCGGGCGGCTTGCCGTAGGCGTCGACAAGGTCTTCGACCACCTCGTCGAGATCGGCCAGCGTATCGACGCGGGTCAGCCGACGGTAGGCGTCCATCCGATGCTTGTCCGCCTTGATGTAACGCTTGGGGATCGAGCCGGCGACGGGCAGTTCGAGGTGCGTCTTGCTCACCTCGACGATCGGTTGGTTGTTCAGCCGCTTGGTCGCGTGCTCCAGAAGCAGGCAGTACATCTCATAACCCACGGCCGCGATGTGCCCGGACTGCTCGGCCCCGAGCAGGTTGCCCGCCCCGCGGATTTCCAGATCACGCATCGCGATCTTGAATCCCGCACCCAGCATCGTGTAGCTCTCGATCGCCTTGAGTCGCTTGGCCGCGACCTCCGTGATCGCCTTGTCTTCGGGCAGCAGTAGGTAGCAATAAGCGCGATGCTTCCACCGCCCGACCCGCCCGCGCAGCTGATGCAGTTCCGCGAGGCCGAAGTGATTCGCCTGATTGATCAGCATCGTGTTCGCCGTCTGAATGTCGATTCCCGATTCGATGATCGTCGTGCTGACGAGGACGTCGGCCTGCCGCTTGATGAAGGCGAGCATCACCTTCTCTAACTCGCGCGGCGACATCTGGCCGTGTCCGACGATCACCTTCGCGTCGGGGACCAGCGTGCGGATCTCGTTGGCGACCTGATGGATGTTGTGCACGCGGTTGTGAACGAAGTAGACCTGCCCGTCGCGATTGAGTTCGCGAACGATCGCCTGCTTGATCCTCCGCTTGTCGTAGGGCACGACCTCCGTGACGATCGCGCGTCGGTCGACAGGGGCCGTCGTTAAGGACGAGATGTCGCGCAGCCCGATCATCGACATATGCAGCGTGCGCGGGATCGGCGTTGCGCTCAGCGTCAGGATGTCCGCGGTCATGCGGAGTTCGAGCAGCTTGTTCTTGTGCTCGACGCCGAAGCGCTGCTCCTCGTCGATGATGACCAGCCCGAGGTCGGCGAACTTCACATCCTTGCTGAGGATGCGGTGCGTGCCGATGAGGATGTCGATCTGTCCCTTGCCGACTTTCTCGAGCGTCTCGCTCTGCTGCTTGCCGGTCTTGAAGCGCGACAGCGACGCGACGCTGAACGGATAGTCCGCCATTCGCGAGCGAAAGCTGCGTTCGTGTTGCTCGGCGAGGACGGTGGTGGGCACGAGCACCGCGACCTGCTTGCCGTACTCCGCCGCCTTGAACGCGGCGCGGATCGCGACCTCGGTTTTACCGAAGCCCACGTCCCCGCAGATCAGCCGATCCATCGGTCGGCCCTCGCTCATGTCGCGCTTGACCGCGGCGATCGCGCTGACTTGATCTTCGGTTTCGTCGAACGGGAACTCGGCTTCGAACGATCGCTGCCACGCCGTGTCGCCGGGGTATCGGATGCCGGGCTGGGTCTGTCGCGCCGCCTGAACCCGCAATAACTCAGCGGCGAGGTCCTTGACCGATTCGGCGACGGCGTCTTTTTGTTTCTGCCAGCGCTTGCCGCCGAGCTTACTCAGCGGCGGCCTGCCGCTGAACCCGCCGACGTACTTTTGGATCAGGTCGATCTGCGAGGCGGGCACGTGCAGCTTCGCGCTGTCGTCGAACTCGAGCGTGAGATATTCCTCGCTGCGCCCGTCGCGCCGCATGGTCCGCAGGCCGGAGAAGATCGCGACGCCGTGATCGACGTGGACGACATAATCGCCGGCCTCGAGATCGAGAAACGCGTCCGAGACCGACGTGCCCGCCTCGCCGCTCCTGGCGCTGACCCGGCGCACACGCCGCCCCGCATCGAAGCGGTGGAACAACTCGTGGTGCGGGACCAGGCAGATTTCGGATCTCAGATTTGAGATGTCGGATTGGCGTTCGGCATCACGGAGCCCGCCGCTCGACGCGGAAGCATCGCCCGGCGGGGTCGAGCCCGCGCCATCATCCGCCCCCCAAATAAACCCGCGGTGCAGTCCGCCCTGTTCGACCGTGATGCGCTGCTTCGCTTCCGGCGCATATTCGTCGAGCAACTCGCCGAGCCGCTGTGCCTCCGCGGTCTGTCGGCAGACGACGACCACGCGCTGCGTCTCGCTCATCTGCGCGAGCTCGGCGATCGCTTGTTTCGCGTCCGTATCGAACGCCGGGAGCGGACTGAGCGGCAGCGCGACGGCGTGCCCTCGCGAGGTGCCCGTGGCCGCGGAGTACTGATTGATCTCAAGGTGCGGCCGATCCAGCAGCTTGCCGAAGATCGTCTTGGGCGCGTAGATCCCGACCGGGTCGGTCAGCCGCTCGAAGTAGCCGCGCGCCTGCTCGCTGAGTTCCAACGCTTCGTGAAGGATCGGCAGCGTGTCGCTCGGCAAGAGATCGACGAGGCACGCGGTCTCGGTGTTCGCTTCGATCGCCTCCGGCCGAGCGCCGACGAGTGAGACGGATTGCAAGCGCTCGCCCGAGCCCATCATGTCCGCGTCGATCCGGCGGATCGTCTCAATCTCGTCACCGAAATAGTCGAGCCGGATCGGACCGATCGCAGCGGCGCTACCCTGCGTGTCGATCGCCGAGCCGGCGGGGGGGTAAAGA
>JBMYUK010000089.1:0-231 GCA_049605275.1 Phycisphaeraceae bacterium | reverse complement strand
GATCGATGATCCCGCCGCGGACTGCGAAGTCGCCGGGCTGTTCGATCGCGTCCTGTCGGAGATAGCCCGCGCGATCGAGCCAGTCCATCAGCTGCGCGGGCGGGACGTCCTGGCGTTCGATGAGGTGGATGGTGAACTCGGCGACGGACTCGGGCTTGGGCACCGCCTGCATGAGCGCCTGGATCGGCGCGACGATCACACGGTTGTCCATCCGCTGTCTCGACAGGCTTT
>JBMYUK010000088.1:0-8490 GCA_049605275.1 Phycisphaeraceae bacterium | reverse complement strand
GCTGGTGCAGACGCTTCTCGACGACGAACTCTTGACCGATGCGCAGCGGCGCGATGCGATGATTTTTCACGGCCGGTGGGACGAGGTCGGTGAACTGTCGCCGCGCGATCAACTTCGGCTTCGCGTGCTGCAACACCGCGTCATGCCGACGCCGGAGGAGCGCGACGACGGCATCGAAGCACTCGCACGAGCGATCGAAGCCCCTTCTGCCGCGGACCTGTATCAATTCGCGACCGCGGCGTGGCTGGGGGGCGAGCCCGCCGAAGCCTTGAGCATCCCCGACGATTTCGATCTCGACGCGGAGGCGATCCGATGGCGTCTCTTACGAGCTGAGGCGTGCGAAGATCTGGGACGCTATCCCGATGCCGTCGAGCAGCTCGCTCCGATCCGCGAACGCGTGCGCGACGATCTCGACAAGCTGACGAGCGCGGAGGATCTGACCGCCGCGGCGCGGGCCGTGCTCACGCTCGCGCGTCTGGAGGGTCGTCCCGCCGCGGACTTTCATCTGGCGAATAAGCTTCTCGCCAAGGCCCGCGACGAGGCCGATCCGCTTTACTGGCCGGCCTACGTCGCAGAGGCTGAGCTGCTGTACGCCAAGGGCAACCCGCAGCAGGCGATGGAGGCGATCGGTCAGGCGCTGTCGCTGAACCCGAAGTCGTCGGAGGCGTGGCATCTGTTCGGATCGATGCGTTGCCGGTTCTTTGATTTCGACTCGGCGAATCGCGCGGTGCGTGAACTGCACGCGATCAATCCGAAGCATCCGCTCGCCGACGCGTTGGCCGTGGAAATCGCGTTGAGACAAAAAGATGTTGAGTCGGCGATTAAAGCGCTCGAACCCGCGCTCGAGCGTTACCCCCGACACCGCGGGCTGCTCGCGCTCAACGCCGCAGCGCAGGCGATGACGTACGACGAGGCGTCCAAGCGGGCGGCGCTCGATCGCTTCGCAGAACTCGCGCCGGGCAATCCCGTCGCCGAGCACGCCGTCGGACAGGCCCTCAGCGACGCGCGGCAGTACGCCCTCGCCGAGCCGCACCTCAAGCGTGCGATCGAGATGATGCCCGGCTGGTCCAAGCCGCAGCTCACCCTCGGCGAGCTTTACGTGCAATGGGGCAAGCTCGATGCCGCCGCGACTCAACTCCGACTCGCCGCGTCGCTCGACCCGTTTCACAAGCAGATCACCAACCAGCTCACGCTCGTCACCGAGATGCTCGGCTACGACGTCATCGAGCGCGCGCAGTTCACGGTCCGCTACCTCCCGGGGGTCGATGAGGTCCTTGCCCGCGACGTGGCGCTGCACATGGACAAGCTGGTCGATCGTTTTATCGCGCGATTTGCACACGACCCGCCCGCCCTCACACAGATCGATCTGATGCCGGACGACCAACACTTCGCCGTGCGGATCACGGGCATGCCCGACGTCTGGACGATCGCGGCGTGCACCGGCGACGTGATCGCGATGACCCCGCCGCGCCCCGGCCCCAAGCGCGCTTACGGCACCTATAACTGGCACAACGTCATGGGCCACGAGTACGCCCACGTCGTCAATCTCAGCCAGACCGACAACCGCGTGCCACACTGGTTCACCGAAGGCTGCGCCGTCAACATGGAAACGACCGGCCGGCTGTGGTCGCAGTATCAACTGCTGGCCGAGTGCTACAACAACGACCGGCTGTTCGATTACGACGCGCTGAACTGGGGTTTCATCCGGCCGACCGAGTCGTACCACCGCCCGCTCGCTTACGCGCAATCGGCCTGGATCAAGCAGTACATCGAAGAGACGTTCGGTTGGGACAAGGCGATCGAGATGCTCACGCTCTATCGCCGAGGCGTCGGCGAGCACGAGGTCATCCGCCGAGTCTTCGACGCGGACGTCGCATCGTTTATGGACGGGTTTAGCGCGTGGGCGGGCGATCGGGTCGCGGCGTGGGGGATGTCGACGTACGGCGTCGAGATCGAGGACGCGGATTTACTCGACGTGATCGCGACGCAGGATGTCGAGCGGATCGGGCAGGAGCGACTGGACAAACTGCTGGCCGAGCATCCGGGCGAGCCGATGCTGCTGAAGATCATTGCGCAGCGGGCGATCAAGTCCGGCGACGCCGAGCGCGCGATCGCAGCGATCAAACGCTATCAAGAAGCACGCCCTGTCGATCCGTGGTCGGCCCGCGAATTGGCTCGGCTAGCGCTGCAGAGCGGCGACACGGCGACCGCGGTCGCGGCGCTTAAGACGCTGGATACGATCGAAGGCGATGCGGCCGAGTACGCCGTGGAACTCGCCAGGGTCTACCGCGGACGGAAGGACTACGAGCGCGCGCTACACTACGCCGAGCGTGCGCTCTTCCGCGAGCCGTACAACGCGACGCTTCGTGAGTCGGCCGCGACGATCGCGATCCAACAGGGCGACCTGTCGCGAGCGGCGTTCCACGTCGAGTCGCTCGCGATCTTGGAACCGGAACGCTCGATCCACCCCAAGCGACTGAGCGTGCTCTACCAGCGCCTGGATCGCCCGGAAGACGCGGAGGCTGCGCGTCGCGAGGCGGATCGGTTAGAATTATTAGACTAAGCCGGTGAGATCTGTCGCAGGCCGCTTCTAACGATGCCGATTCCGCACCACGATCCCGACCGCCCGCACCTGCCCAACAGCCCGGAAGAGATTCTTTTCAACGATAATCTCCGGGAGTTCACCGTCAAGATCGAACACATCTGCGGCCTCGAAATCAACGGCAAGATCTCGCAGGAAGAAGCCTACCGACGCATCCGCGATCTCTGGAAGGCGCTCAAACGCAGCAAGAAGAACCTGGGCATCGGCGAACAAAGCGATGAAAAGGGTCGGTAGCCGACGCAACCTGAACGCCATCGACCGGTAGCCGACGTCAGGGGTGATTCCCGATCCCTTTGCGTCCGTCTTTGCGCTATGATGTAGCTGCGTAATACGAAGAACTGTACCCGACGGAGTAGACGTGATGTCTGATCGCCTGACACGATGGCTTGTTCTGTTCGCCCTCTTCGCGGCCGTGATGCCCGGGCTGAATGTCGCAGCTCAACCCGCTGAACCCGGCGAGGTCGTAAAGCCCGAAGCCAAAGGCGAGACGGTCGGCTGGCTCGTGCTCCAAGGGGCCCTGCGCGAGGGGCCGATCCGCCAGGCGTGGGTCAGCGAAGACGACGCCGGCCCGTCCCTGCGCACCGTCATCGAGCAGATCGAAACCGTGGGAGCCGGCGAGCACTACCTCGGGCTGGTCGTTTACCTCGACATGCCCGCGCTCACCGCGACGCAGACCGACGCCATCTATCAGGCGCTCCGCAAACTCCGAGACACCGGCAAGACCGTCATCACGTTTTCCCAGGCCTACTCAACTTCAGACTACGTCCTCGCGAGCGCCGGCAACATCATCGCGCTGCAGAACAAGGGCATGGTCGAACTCAGCGGCATGCACCTCGAAGAGATGTATCTCGCCGGGCTGATGGAGAAACTCGGCGTCGAGCCTAACTTCATTCAGGTCGGCAAGTACAAGGGCGCGGCCGAGCAGATGACCCGCAAGGGCCCGTCGGAGGCGTGGTCGACGAATATGAACGGCCTGCTCGACGGCATGTACGACACGATGGTCAACCGCATCGCGGAGGGCCGCGACCTGACGGTCAAACAGGTCGAAACGCTGATGGAGCGATCCTGGACGCTCAGCGACCGCGGACTCCTTCAGGCGGGCATCGTCGATCGGCTCTGCGGCCGCGACCTGATCGATGTGACCGAGGTCGAGTTCGGCGAAGACTTCGTATGGGACACGTCGATGGGCAAGCAGCCCGCCGCACCGATGAGTCAGGCGATGGCGGCGAACCCGATGCTCATGCTCGCGTCGCTGATGCAAGACCCGGTCACGACGACCAGCGGGCCGACGATACTCGTCATCCACGCGAACGGCGCGATCATGTCGGGCGACTCGACCTACGGCGGCGGCGCGTTCGGCGGCGACGAAACCATCGGCTCGCGCACGATCGACGAAGTCCTCAGCGACGCGCTCTACGACGACAACGTCAAGGGCGTCGTCCTCCGACTCGACTCGCCGGGCGGCTCCGCGCTCGCCAGCGAGGTCATGTGGCAGGCCATTCGATCCTTCGGCGAAGAAAAGCCCATCGTCTGCTCGGTCGCGGGTATGGCGGCCTCAGGCGGGTACTACATCGCCTCGGCCTGCGACGAAATCCTCATCGAACCGCGATCCATCGTCGGGTCCATCGGCGTCGTGGCCGGTAAGCTGAACCTCAAAGGTCTCTACGACCTGGTCGGCATCAACGTCCACACGCGATCGCGCGGGCCTAATGCCGCGCTGCTCTCGTCGGTCGATAGCTTCACACAGGCCGAGGAAGACAAGCTGCGCAAGTCGATGGAACTTGTCTACGACCTGTTCCGCGATCGCGTCGCGACCGGCCGGGGCGCACGACTCAAGGACCTCGACGCGGTGGACGAGGGCATGCTCTTCACCGGCAGTCAGGCCGTGCAAAGCGGCATGGCCGATCGGCTCGGTGGCGTCGAAGACGCGATCGAACTCGTCGCGAAGAAGGCCGAACTCAAGGCCGACGGCTACGCGGTCATGGAACTGCCCCACCCCGTCTCGCTGATGAGCTACCTCGGCTCGATGCTCGAAGGCGGCGGCCTGCCCTTCGGACTGACCGCGCCCGAACACGGCGCAACGCTCAAGGCCGTGCAACAACTCGTCGGCGACCGGGCGTGGAAACAGATCGCTCGCTCGCTGCATGGCATCAGCCTCCTCCGCGAGGAGCAGGTCCTGCTGCTCATGCCCCAGCCGATCATCGTCAAGTGATTTTCGAAACCGCAGATAAACGCGGATAAACGCAGATGCAACCGCCAAGCACTAAGCCATCGGCAGGCATCTTGATTTGGATCGACCAAAAACGAACAGGATCAAAACAGATGATCGATTCAATGATCCGATCGAATCGAGTTTGTCCAAAGCAACACCGAGTCTTGACTCTTTGGCCGAGTTCTTTCGTTTAGTTTCATTCGATTAGTTTGGTTTGATCTGCGTGAATCTGCGTTCATCTGCGGTTCCAAAAATATGCAAGCAATCCCATGATGAACACCACCGTCATCCTCCCTGCGGCGGGGCTCGGCAGCCGGTTCGCGGTCTGTGATCGCGCCTCGGCCAGCAAGATCGAGTTCGAGCTTGCGCACAAGCCCGTGTTCCTCCATGCGATCGAAGCGTTCTGCGATCGGCCGGACGTCGGGCAGGTCCTGCTCGCGGTGCATCCCAAACGGCTCGATGATTTTCGCTTTCGCTTCGGCGACAAACTCGATTTCTTCGGGGTCACGCTCATCGCCGGGGGCGAGGCGGCGCGGTGGGAGACGGTCAAGCTCGCGCTGGATCGCGTCGCCGAGGACGCGACTCATATTGCGATTCACGACGCGGCGCGGCCCTGCCCGAGTCGCGCGATGATCGACCGCGTCTTCGCCGCCGCCGAGCGATACGGCGCGGCGCTGCCCGGGCTGCCGATGAGCGACACGGTCAAGCGTGCCGAGCCCGCCGAACCCGAGCCTTCGTCCGCCGATCTGCTCGACGCGTTATTCGACGACCCTGAAGACGCCTCCGGCAGCGCCGCGCTGATTCGCGAAACCATCCCGCGCGCGGGGCTGTACCGCGTGCAGACGCCGCAGGTCTTCGACCGTCGAATGATCGTCGAGGCATACGCTGCGCTAAACAATGACAACGCCGAGGGCATCACCGACGATGCGAGTGTCGCCGAGCGCGCCGGCCACCCGGTGTTCATCGTCGAGGGCGACCCCATGAATCTCAAACTCACGCTGCCGGGCGACGCCGAATTACTCGAAGCGGTCACGCGTCTTCGACACGAGCAAAACGCCCGCGCCGCCGCGACGCGTGAACTCTTCGGCGACGACGATCCCGTTTTACTTTTCTTAAGAAAACAGCCGCGCCGCTACGCGTCGCAGGCGAAGCACGATACGCTGATCGCGAGTTTCCTGCGACGCGTAGCATCGCGGCGATGCTTCTGAACCGGCCCAATCGCGAGGTTTCAAACGTGACGCTTATAAGCGATCGATGTCGGTTGCCGCGCTACCGTCGCCGCGGCCGAACCGCCCAGTGCATCTTGTGCGACAGCATGGTCCAGTAGCTGAGTTCGGGATTTTGAATCAGCGACAGCGTCTTGGCGTACTTCACGATCTGAATCTGCTGGCCCTCGGCGAGCGGCGTGGCGGCCTGGCCGTCGAGGACCAGCGTCGTGCCCTCGTTCGCGCGGTGCAGGTGCATCCAGCAGTCGCAACTGCCGGAGAACACGATCGGGCGAAACGCGAGCGATTGCGGGTTGAGTGCGGAGACGCACATGCCGTCGATGCCGGGCGACATGATCGGCCCGCCGGCCGAGAGGTTGTAGGCCGTCGAGCCGGACGGCGTGGAGACGACCACCCCGTCGCCGCCGAAGGTGGTCGCGCTCTGGCGGGACCACTGCGGCTCGATAATGAGCTCGATCTCGACCATGCGATACGGCGGCCCCGCGACGACGACCGCGTCGTTGAGCGCCGTGCCCTTGAAGATCGGCTCGGGCATGGCTGCGCGTTCCTCGTCGCCCCCGCCGTTGAGTCCGCCCCACTGCGGCGAACCCTCCGGATACACCGCGACCTCGAGCATGATCCGCTCGGTCATCCGCGCCCGGCCCGAGGCGATCTGCGACCAGTGCTTCTTCACGTCTTCCACCGAAAACTCGGCGAGAAAACCCAGCTTCCCGAAATTGATCCCGAGGATCGGCACGTCGAGTTCGACCATTACTCGGGCCTGACTTAGCAGCGTACCGTCCCCGCCGAGCACGATCGCCAGGTCCGCCTCCGGCAGCGACGCGGCGGACGCGAGCGTGACCTCCCGCGTGCCGTACTCGCCGACGACCTCGGCGTGCTCGGCCAGCCAGGGTCGAAACGTCTCCAACGCCTCGGTGACCAGAGGCTTTCCGAGGTTGCAGAGCAGTAAAACGCGGGGCCGATCGGACATCGCAAGAGTTTAGCGGATCGCAGCGATCGGCCGAGCCGCCGAGCCATCCCTCAACACACAAGAGGTCGATCAAAGGAAAAAGCCGTGCAGAACACGGCTTGATCGCAAGGCCAACGCCTCGCCGAAATGGAGCATGTCGGGCTCGAACCGACGACCTCCTGCTTGCAAAGCAGCCGCTCTCCCAACTGAGCTAATGCCCCTCAGGGAACGAGATTTTATCGCTTCTTCGGCCGCGTCGCCAGCGGGGGTCAGGTGTTGAAGTACTTCGCCTGCGGGTGGTGGCAAATGATCGCGCTGGTGGACTGCTCGGGGTCGATCTGCCAGTTCTCGGTGAGGACACAGCCGATGCGGGTCGGGTCGATCATGCGCCAGAGCTTGTCCTGATCGGACATGTCCGGGCAGGCGGGGTAGCCGAAGCTGTATCGGCTGCCGCGGTATTTCTGCGTGAACAGCTGCGTGACTTTGCTGGCGTCGTCGGTCGCGATGCCCAGTTCCTGTCGGACGCGTTTGTGCCACATCTCGGCGAGGGCCTCGGCGGTCTCGACGCCCATGCCGTGGATGTAGAGGTATTCCTTGTAGTTGTTGGCTTTGAAGTACTCGCCGGCGACCTCGCTGACTTTGTTGCCGACCGTCACGCACTGCACGGGCAGGATGTCTTTCTGGCCGCGGTCGGCGGGGAGGAAGAAGTCGCTGATGCACAGGCCCTTCTGCCGCGACTGGCGCGGGAACGAGAAGCGTTCGATCTCTTTGTCGTGGTCCTCGGGGTCGTAGACGATGAGGTCTTCGGGTCGGTTCGGGTCGCTGTTGCAGGGGAAGTAGCCGTAGGTGACCTTGGGATGGAGCACGTCGCCGTCCATGAGCTCTTGCTTGTAGCGCTCGAAGATGGGCTTGACCTCGTGTTCGAGTTGATCGTTGTAGGTCTTAGAGTCCTTGTCGCCGCGGACGAACTGCCACTGCGTCTTGTAGAGTGCGCTGGTATTGATGAAGGGGTAGACCTGCTTGAGGTCGATGCCCTCGACGACGCGATCGCCCCAGAACGGCGGCTCGGGGATCTCGGCCTCGTCGCGGACCGACGCGGATCGGCCGACCGGTACGCTCTTTTTCGGCGGCTCGGCAACGGCGACCGCACCGCCGTCCGGACCGCTCGGGCCTTCGGCAGCCGAGCCTACCGCCGCGGTGGACTTGGCCTTGAGTTCGGCGATCTTCTTATCTTTCTGCACGCGTCCCTCGGCCCGCGCGTCGATCTCGGCGTTGAGCGTCGCCTCGTCGTTGTTCGCGATCATGTCCATGATGCGCAGGCCCTCGAACGCGTCTTTGCCGTGATAGACGTGGCCTTCGTAGATGCCGCGCAGGTGGCCTTCGCAGTACGGCTTCGCCAGCGCCGCGCCGCCGAGCAGCACGGGGACCTTCACGCCCTGAGCGTTGAGTTCGTGCAGGTTCTCTTCCATCACGTTGACGGACTTGACGAGCAGGCCGGACA
>JBMYUK010000087.1:0-8527 GCA_049605275.1 Phycisphaeraceae bacterium | reverse complement strand
TGTGGCGGTGACGGCCACGCGACTCCTCCGCACCATCGGGTACCCGCCCGTGGGCGCGGTGCTGGACGCCGCCTGCGACGCGCTGCCCGCCATGTTCCGTCAGCCGGGCGGCGCGGCGTTGCTCGGGCACAACCGTGGACTGCTCGGCCTCGTGGGTGACCCGACCGAGGCCACGGTGGCCGAAGCCACCGCGGCGTCGTTTTGGGCGCAGGCGGTGGCGGTCGCCGAGCATCGCCTGATTGATAAGCGGGGCGAGTTGGGCAAGGTCGTCGGTCATGACGGGTGCGAGCGGGTCGGTCGTTATCGATGAAGAAGGCGTCGCTCACGGAAAACTTATTTTACCTCGGCCTCGCGTTGTTATGCTGAGCGATGGCCTTGTTCGTCAGTGACTTTCGGAGTGTAGCGGTGATCGATTCGTTGGCGGGAAGTTTGGTCGTGGCGTCGCCGATGATGGACGATCCGAACTTCGAGCACGCGGTGATTCTGATGATCGAGCACAGCGACGAGGGTGCGCTGGGCCTGGTGCTTAATCGGGCGATGGAGACGCGGGTGGACGAGGTGTGGGATCAGCTGAGCCTCCAGCCTTGCCCGGTGGATCAGGCGATGCGGTGCGGCGGGCCTTGCGAGGGGCCGTTGATGATGCTGCACGGCTCGCCGGACCACGCACAGATCGAGGTGTGCAAGGGCGTTTGCTTCACCTCGGAAGAGCCGATGGTGCGGAACCTGTTGTCGAGTGCCGAGGGGCCGCTGGGCTTTTACCTCGGCTACGCGGGCTGGGGCCCGGGGCAAATCGAAAGCGAACTAAATCGCGGCGGCTGGCTGGTAACGCGGGCGCGGCCGGAGGTGGTCTTCGACGAAGACGCCGACGACGGTCTGTGGATGCGCGTCATCACGGGCATCGATCGTTCGCTGGCGATGCTGGCGATGAACCCGCGGATCATGCCGCGCGACGCGTCGATGAATTAACGATCGGCCGCGATCGGTCGCTCGTGCCGGCCACGAAAAAACCTCGCGATGAAGCGAGGTCGAATCGTTGTGCGACGGCTTTAAGCGCCCGGCGAATCACTCGTCGGCGATGAAGAGCTCGTGGCCTTCGCCCTTGACCTGATTGGCTTCGAGGACGAACTCGCGGAGCTTGTCGTTGTCGCCTTCGAGTGCGGCGTTCTCGGCCTGGGCCAGCGCGATGATGAGCTTGTTCATCACGACGCGGTACGAGTCTTTGAGTTCATCGGTCGACGCGGTCTTGGGCAGGTGAGCCTTGGACATCACCGAAGCGTCGATCATCTCGGCGAGCAGGTTCGCGGTGTCAGCATTTTGGTCGGCCTTACTCATCTGCCGGCGGACCTTGCGGTAGTTGCCGTTGAGCACCTCCATCGCCTCCATGATGGCTTTCTGACCGTCTTCGTCGGCGGACACCGGCTGCTGGGTCGGGAGCAGGGCCAGGGTAAAGGCCGCGAGCAGCGCGGCGGCGAGGACATACAAGGACGAACGCTTCATAACAGATCTCCGGGTCGTTTCGGGGTAAGCAGGATCGGAAGTACAACCGAGGATGATAACGACGTATTCCCCGCGCAGCACTTACAGCCGGATCACGCTCGACGCGATCCCAGCGAGCAGACGCCGAAGCTCGCGGCCGTCGCGATCACCATCCAGTACGGCCAGGCGAGTTCGAATCGCGACAGGGGCTCGGCGTAACGCGAGCCGACGATCACCGACATGCCCGTGACCAGCGCCGCGACGACGCTCGGCGTGCTGCCTCGGCCGATCGTGACGACGCACAGAAACACCCCCATCAACCCGGCGTAGGCAAAGGTCATCACCCCCAGCGCGAAGAGCACGAGCGTGTCTTCCGACGGATCGTAGAGCAGCACCATGCCGCTCGCGACGCCCGTCAGCGCCACGCCCATCGCGACGACGAGCACGCGTCGAAACCGATTCGACCGCGATCCGGCAGCGGCGTGCGCTTCGTCGGCGGGCTGCCCCGACGACTTCAAGAGGTCGGCCCAGGCGCTCGACGCCATCGCGTTGATCGCCGAGTCCAGGCTGCTCATCGCCGCGGCGAACAGCCCCGCGAGCGCGAGGCCGCGCACCCCGATCGGAAGCTCGTTCAATAAAAAACGCGGGTAGACCTCGCGCGCATCGACGATCGCGTAGCCCGGCGCCGCGTCGCCCATCACCGCCGGGCCGCTGTAGAAAAAGTACAGCAGCAGCCCGGCGAACATAAACAGCATCGTGATGGTCACGGACATGAGGATCGCGCCGATCAGCGAGCCGACGCTTTGCCTGAGCGTTTTGCAGGTTAATAGCCGCTGGGCCATGTCCTGGTCCGTGCCGAACGCCGCGGCGTAGAACACGGTGAGCGCGAGCGCCGCCCAGAGCGTGCTTGCGTCAGAGAGGTCCGGATTGGTGTCGAACACGACGTGCTTTTTCTCAGCGCGGACGACTTCGACCATCTCGCCTGGCGATAGCGGGATCGCGTTGAGCAAGAGCGCGATCGATACGAGGACCGCTCCGACGACAACGACGAGTTGCAGCGTGTCGGTCCAGATGACCGCCTTGATGCCGCCGAGCGCGGTGTACAGCGTGCCGACGACGCCGAAGAGGACGATGGCGGCGACAAGGTTTGGGGGATCCAGATTTCCGTACAGAATCAAGGAAAACGCGGTGCCTGCGATGAAGAGCCGAGCGCCCGAGGCGAGGAGGCGACCGAGGAGAAAGACCGCGCTCGCCGCGGTGGCCGCGCCGGGTCCCGCTTTGTCGCCGAGGTAGCCGTAGACCGTGACGTGCCCGGCCCGATAGAGCGCGGGCAGCAAGAGCAAGGCGACGAGCAGCGCGGCAAGCAGCTTCGAAACTTCGTGCGCGAGGAGGGTGAGGTCGCCGGCGAACGCGGCCTGCGGGTAGCCGATGAAGGTCGCGGCGCTCAGCGTCGTTGCGGCGAAGGACATCGCCACCGCCCACGCGGGCATCCGCCGACCGCCGAGGAAAAAGCCCGTCGTATCGCCGGTCCCGCGCGACGCGAGCGCGCCAATGGCCACGATCAATCCGAAGTAGCCGGCGAGGATCACCCAATCCACCGCGGCGAGTTGGCTGTCGAAGAGATCGGGCATGGTCGCGTGATGCTCGGAAGAAGCGATCGCTTGGCGGCAAGCGCGGCGAGCGCGGTCTTACTCGCCGTCGGGATCGACGAAGAGGTGATTGCTCGCGGCCTTGGACCACTGCTGGTCTTCCTGTCGAAACAGCTTGCCCGGGTCGATGACCAGGCCGACATCCGGATCGTCGAGCGGGCCGAGGTGTCGGATGCGACAGCGCGGCAGAGACGGCCGATCTTCCGCGCCGCCCCACTTCAGGCCGTCGGTCGTGAAGGTGTCGTTGCTCTGCGGGTCGCGGAAGAGGTTGGCGGTGCGGTCGTACTGAACGGTCGAGCCGGTCTCGGGGTTGATGAGGAGGATCGCGACGAGCATGCCGTAGCTGGTCTTGATCGCGACCTTGTGGCTGTTGACGTAATCGAGGTACAGGCCATCCTCGGCCCAGTCGCTCGCGGGGCCGATCTCGAACGGCTTGGCGTCGTAATCCGACAGGCCCTGTTTCGCGCGGTCCTGCGGGTTGCCCCAGACATCCGACAGATCGCCGCAGCCCGCTTGAGCCAAAGCGATTCCGATGAGCAGCAACGACAACAGGTAACGCGACATGCCGGTGTTATCGGCTATCGCAGGCGATGCGCTGAAACGCGATCGCGGTCAGACCGCGGCGCCGGCGAGGTTCGCGTAGACCGCTTCGCACTTGGCCGCGGCGCCGTCCCACGTCAACTCGCGCACCTCGAGGTCCGCGTGCTTGTTCATCGTCTTGCGCAGCGGCGGGTGGCGCAGCACGGCGATGATCTTGTTCGCGATGTCGTGCGTGTCCCAGAAGTCGACCTTGAGCGCGTGTTCGAGCACCTCGCTCACGCCCGACTGCTTCGAGATGATGACCGGCACGTCGTGCGCGATCGCCTCGAGCGGCGCGATGCCGAACGGCTCGGAGACCGAGGGCATCACGTACACGTCCGCCATCTCGTACACCCGGCTGACGTCTTCGCGGTGCAGAAAACCGGTGAAGGTAATCTTGCTGCCGATCCCGGCCTTGGCGGCCTGCTCGATCGTGCGCTCGATCTGATCGCCCGAGCCGGCGACGACGAACTTCACGTGGTCCATCTTTTCGAGGACCTTTTTCGCCGCGGCGATGAAGTACTCCGGGCCCTTCTGCATCGTCACGCGGCCGAGGTAAAGGACGACCTTCTCGTTCTTCTTGATGCCCGCGGGCGGGGCGATCGGCGTGCTGGTCTCGACGCCGTTCTTCTTGACCTGCTCGACGCCGTTGTAGACGACGTCGCACTTAGCCTTGTCCATGCCGTAGCGGTTGATGAGGATCTGCCGGGTGAACTCGCTAACCGCGATGACGCGCGTCGCCGAGTTGACGCCCTGTCGTTCGTAGTCGGCGATCTGCGTGTTCGCGCCCTCGCCGGCCCGGTCGTACTCGGTCGAGTGGACGTGGGCGATCCACGGCTTGCCCGTCGCCTCGGACAGTGCCTTGGCGGCGGGGAAGGTCAGCCAATCGTGGGCGTGGATGACGTCAAAGCCCTCGTCTGTCGCGAGGTCGAGGCAAAGGTCGGCGTAGCGGTGCGCGGATTGGAAGAGGTCGCCGCTATAGCCGATGTCGGGCGCGGCAGGAGGCGGCGGCGGGGCGGGTGCCGCGGGCGTGGCATCGTGCGTAGCCTCGGACCACCCGGCGCCCTGCGGCACGGACTCGTCTAGCGTCGGGGGCGGCGGCGGCTTTGCGTGGATGAAGCCGATGCCTTCGGGGTTGGTCTTGCCGGTGGAGGTGAACTGCAGCCCGCCGCCGGGGTAGACGCCGGCCATGTGCGAGGGCACGGCCTTGAACACGACGTTTCGGAACGAGGCCTTGCCGTCATCGTCGATCGGCGCGGGCTTGGGGTCGGCGAGGAAGGTACTCGCGACCGCCTGTGGTGTGCGGTCTCCCTCGGCCGCACGCCTGGATTGGGGGGTTAGCAGCTTGACGTGCTCGGTGTAGTCGCTGCCGACGTTCTTCGGGAGGATGAAACTGATCGCCGTGCCGCGCGCCGACATCGCCCGCGTCAGCCCGTAGCAGGCCGTCCCCAACCCGCCGGTGATAAACGGCGGGAACTCCCAACCCAGCATCAGCACTCGCATAACCATCTCGCTTCAGCCGACCGCAGCGATCGACACCCTGATAAAACCGAGGCCAAACCACCTCGGAAGCCGACGCGATCACGCAACGACAGGCTTCAATACGACCCCGGGTAACAGACCTGAAATCCGACCCGCTCGCTTCGAGCTGCTTGCACAGCCCAGCGGAACCGAGCAGCCGTTAAAATAGCAAGGCTTGCGAGCGATGCAAGGGGTAGAAGCCTAAATTCGCCAAATTTTTGCGCAAACTGGCAGGCATTGTGCCTAATTTTAGTGCGTCTTGACCCTTCGCAGGCTCGGATCAAGGCAGTACGCACCCTCAAACTGGAGCTCCCATGCCCCGACTCGTCCAATTCAACGACAACGGCCCCATCGAAATCCCCCCGCAGGAGAAGTCCGTCTGGATCTGCGGCTGCGGCCTCTCCCAAAACTTTCCGCACTGCGACGGCTCGCACAAGAAATGCGAACGGGCCGAACCCGACGACCAGAAGATTTACGTCTACTACGAGAACCGCAAACGCGTCGTCGAAGAAAAAGACAAGGGGTAAGACCCTGTCTTAAAAATAGCCGGAGACCTACGGGCTCCGGACACGAGAACAGGTAACGTATTTCGCAGCCAACTGCTTGCGCGTCCGGCGTCCGTAGGCCGCCGGCTGTTCAACTGCCCTTATCCTGTTGCACATGGCTATCCCACCCATCCAACCGAACCGAAAGCCGCTGGGCATGTCCGCGGTGCTGTTGCCCTTCGATGCCGACGGCTCGATCGACTGGCGCGGCTTCGAAGACCACGTCGCGCGCACCGTTGACGCCGGCCTCGTCCCCGCGGTCAACATGGACACCGGCTACGCGCCGCTCCTCGACGACGCGACACGCATCGAAGCGCTGCAGCGCACCCGCGACGTCTGCAACGGCGCGCGATACGTGGCCGGGGCAGGGGTCTTCGATCGGCCCGGCGACGGATTCAACCCCGCCGGCTACCAGGCCGCGATCGACGAGGTCCAACGCCACGCCGGCCAGCCCGTCGTCTTCCAATCCTTCGGCCTCACCGGACTCGACGACCAGCTCCTCGCGCCCGCTTACGCCCAACTCGCCAAAGACGCCGACGCCTTCATCGCTTTCGAGCTCGGCCAGATGTTCTCGCCCTTCGGCAAGATCTATTCGCTCGACGTCTACCAAGCACTGATGAAACTGCCTAACTGCATCGGCGCGAAACACTCCTCGCTCTCGAGACAGCTCGAATGGGACCGGCTCGAACTGCGCAACCAGGTCCGCGAAGACTTCCACGTCTTTACCGGCAACGACCTCGCCATCGACATGATCGTCTACGGCAGCGACTACCTGCTCGGCCTGTCCACCTTCGCGCCAGACCTCTTCGCCAAGCGCGATGCGCTCTGGGCCGACGGCGACGCGGCATTTTACGAAGTCAACGACCTCTTGCAATACCTCGGCTTCTTCGCCTTCCGCGGACCCGTCCCCGCCTACAAACACAACGCCGCGATGTTCCTCAAACTCCGCGGCTGGATCGGCTGCGACGACACGCACCCCGAAAGCGCCAAGCGCCCCGACAGCGACCGCGAGGTCTTGGCCGAGCTCGAGCCGCGCATCGAGGCACTGCTAAGTTAAGCCCGTGGGTTCCCCGGTAGCTTGCCGGCCGGGACGACAACTCTCAACCCCCACCCGACCGGCCAGCTGCCGGGGCACCCAAAACAGCGACCCGCCCATGCCCGCCATCCCACGCATCACCAAGTACAAGACCGCGGGAGACCTCCGCGCGGCCTGCGAAGCGATGGGCGTTGCGATCCCGATCGACGACGCGCCGCTCGCCGCAGACGACTCCCCGCTGAACCAACCCATCGACGTCGCCGGCTTCACCGTCGGCAACCGCTGGGCGATCCACCCGATGGAGGGATGGGACGGCACGCCCGACGGCAAGCCGACCGAGCACACGATCCGGCGTTGGCGACACTTCGGCGAGTCGGGTGCGAAACTGATCTGGGGCGGCGAGGCCGTGGCCGTGCGACACGACGGGCGCGCCAACCCAAACCAGCTCTACTTCGCCCCCGGAAACGAAGCGGGCTTATCGACGCTGCGCCGGACCCTCGTCGACGCGCACAACGCGCGTTTCGGCGAAGGCGCATCCGAAGACCTCTTCGTCGGCCTGCAACTCACCCACTCCGGCCGATTCTCTCGCCCCAACGACAAGGCCAACATCGAGCCGCGTGTCGCCTATCGCCACCCTGTCCTCGATGCGCGCGTCGGCATCACCGACGACTCGGTTGTGCTCAGCGACGACGAGGTCTACCAGTTGATCGACGACTACATCAGCGCCGCCAAAGTCGCCACGCAAGCCGGCTACCAGTTCGTCGACCTCAAGCACTGCCACGGCTACCTCGGCCACGAGTTCCTCTCCGCATACGACCGGCCCGGCGACTTCGGCGGCTCGTTCGATAATCGCACGAGATTCCTCCGGCTCATCTGCGAAGGCATCCGCGCCGCCTGCCCGTCGCTCATCCTCGGCGTCCGTCTCAGCGCCTTCGACCACTACCCGCACAAACCCGACCAGGCACAATCCAAAGGCGGCAGACTCGGCCCGGGCATCCCGGATTCACCCCCGGAAGGCTCTCAAAAGGGGGGATATCCCGGCTTCGGCCTGAACCGAAACGACCCGTCGCAGATCGACCTCGCCGAACCGATCCAACTGCTCGAATCCATGCGCGACGAACTGGGCATCGCCATCGTCAACCTCACCGCCGGCTCGCCGTACTACAACCCCCATCTGCAGCGCCCCGCGTACTTCCCGCCGAGCGACGGCTACCAGCCGCCCGAGGACCCGCTGTTCGGTTGCCTGCGTCAATTCGATGTCGTGCGTCGGCTCAAGCAAGCCGTGCCTGACTTGGCCGTCGTCGGCACCGCGTACACCTACCTGCAGGAGTACCTGCCCCACGTCGGCCAGGCGCTCGTCCGCGACGGCTGGGTCGACTTCATCGGCCTCGGCCGCATGGCGCTCTCGTACTGGGACTTGCCCGCGGATGTTACGGAAGGCAAGCCGGTCGATGTGAAGCGGCTCTGCCGAACCTTCAGCGACTGCACCACCGCGCCGCGCAACGGGATTATCTCGGGTTGTTATCCCCTGGACGACTACTACAAACTCCGCGAAGAACACGACCAACTCAAGTCTGCGAAAAAAGAAATGATCGCGAAGTTGAAGGTCTTGAATCAGTAAGGCGGTCTGTCAATGACGGTGTAGCGGGAGACGCGAAGCGTCCAGTGCGAAGTATCTTCAATGAAACGCGACAGATGCTTTGCCAAACCACGGGACGCTT
>JBMYUK010000086.1:1472-8532 GCA_049605275.1 Phycisphaeraceae bacterium | reverse complement strand
CCGTCGACGCACGCGGTCTACAATGCCCGCATGTCCGAGCGAAACGATCACGAAACGCCCGAGCACACGAACGCGCTGATCGACGAGACCAGCCCGTACCTCCTGCAGCACGCGCACAACCCGGTCGATTGGCTTGCGTGGGGCGACGCGGCGTTCGACGCGGCGCGCGAGCGCGGCGTGCCGATCTTTCTGAGTATCGGCTACGCGACGTGCTACTGGTGCCACGTCATGGAGCGCGAGGTCTTCGAAAACGAAGCGATCGCGCAGCTGATGAACGATCGATTCGTTTGCATCAAAGTCGATCGCGAGCAGCGACCCGACGTCGACGACCTCTATATGGCGGCGACGCAGATCATGACGCGTCGCGGCGGCTGGCCGATGAGCGTGTTCCTCACGCCGCCCGACGCGCGCGGCGAGGGCGACCCGGGGCTTCGGCCGTTTTGGTGCGGCACGTACATCCCCCCCACGCCGATGCACGGCATGACCAGCTTCCCGCAGGTCCTCGAATCGCTCAGCAAGGCATGGCAAACCCAGCGCAGCGAGGTCCTCGAGCAAGGCGACAAGGTCGCCGCCGTCGTCGCCGAGTCGCTCACGTCCGACACCGAACCCGGGCCGATCGATCCGACGCTCATCGACCGCGCCGTGCAGACGCTCGCGCGCACCTACGACCGCGCTCACGGCGGCTTCGGCGACGCGCCCAAGTTCCCCACCCCAAGTATCCCCAGGCTCCTGCTCGCGACGCTTCACGAACAGCCCAATCCCGCGACCCAAAGCATCCTCGGCCACACCCTCGATCGCATGGCACGCGGCGGCATCTTCGACCAGGTCGGCGGCGGCTTTCACCGCTACAGCGTCGACGAACGCTGGCTCGTGCCCCACTTCGAGAAGATGCTCTACGACAACGGCCAACTCGCCGAGCTCTACGCCGACGCCATCGCGCTGGCCGAACGTCAGGATGCAGACGACACGCGCAGCGCCGACGCGATCGCTACATACAAGCGCACGCTCCGACGCCTCTGCGACTACGTCCTCCGCGAGATGACCGACGCGACCGGCGCGTTCTGGTCCGCGCAAGACGCCGAGGTCGACGGCCAGGAAGGACTCAACTATCTCTGGACACCGCAGCAGTTCGACGAAGCGCTCAAAGACCCCGAGACGGCCGACCTCGCCAAGCGTCTCTACGGGCTGACCCTCGGCACGAACTTCCAGGACCCACATCACCCCGAGTGCCCGCCGACGAACGTGCTCTTCATGCCCGAGCCGCTGTCAACCGTCGCGAATGACATCGCCCGACCGCTGCAAGATCTGATCGAACAGCAGGACGAGATCAATCGAGAGCTATTGGCCGTGCGCGACCGACGCAAGCAGCCGACGACGGATGACAAGGTGCTGACGTCGTGGAACGGCATGATGATCGCCGGGCTCGCGAAGGCGGGCGCGGTTCTCGGGGAGACCGCCTACCTCGACGCCGCGGCCAAAGCCGCCGACGCGGTCATCGAACACCTGTGCGTATCCGATATGACGCCGGACGAATCGACAGGCTCGATGCACCGCGCGATGCGTGCGGGCCGAGCAAGCGTACCGGCCTTCCTCGAAGACTACGCGCAGTTCGCCCACGGCCTGATCGAACTGCACCGCGCATCGCTCGCCACCCAGACCCATCAACAACGCGACGACCTCGGACACGCCAAGCGGCTGATGGACCGCGCCCGATCGTACTTCGCTCACCCCGCCGGCGGGTGCTACGACACGCTCGACGGGCAGGCCGACCTCTTCGTCCGCGCCCGCTCCTCGTACGACGGCGCGACGCCCTCGGCCAACAGCCAGATGATCCATAACCTCATCGACCTCGCCGAGTTGACGGGCGACGATACGCACTTCGCGACGGCGGGACGCGACTTGCGATCGTTTGCCAAACCGCTGGCCGAGCAGCCGACCGGAATGACGCATATGCTCCACGCCCTGCTGCGCTTGCAGCGCCACGCGCCGCAGGTCCTCCGCGCCAATCAAGATCACTCGACCGAGCACGACAAAGATAACGACAACGAGAACGACAACGACAACCGGCTCGCGATCGCGATCACGCCCGACCCCGTTCCGCTGTCCAGCGACCGCGTCGCCCGCTTCGACCTCACCCTGACCATCGAAGCGGGGTACCACCTCACGCCGGGCACGAACGACCAAGCCAACCCGATCCGACTCGCCCCGGCCGACCCCGAGGCCGCGACGCTCGACATCGATTGGCCGATCGGCGACCCTCTCGCAACCGACGCGCCGGGCGGCACTCCCGACGCACGCGCCTACGCCGGCACCGTCACGCTACCCGCCACGCTCCGCGTCCACTCACCCGACACCGACGCCGTCGAACTCCAACTCGACTATCAGCCCTGCACCGACACCGCCTGCGAACGGCCCCGCACCAAACGCCTCACCGTCCGACTGACGCCCGCATGATCGACACCCATTGCCACCTCACCTACAACGGGCTGCACGAGCGGATCGACGAGGTCCTCCGCGCCGCCGAGGCCGCCGGTGTCGACCGCATGATCAGCGTGGGCACGACGCCCGCCGACGCCGAGACAGCCCGCGCGCTGAGCAAGCGCTTCGACGGCATCTACTTCACCGCCGGGTTGCACCCCCACTACGCCGAGGGCTACGCCGACAAAGCCGCGCTGCAGCAGGCGCTCCTCGAAAAACTCGCCGACCCCAGGTGCGTCGCGATCGGCGAGATGGGCCTGGACCGTCACTATCCCGATCCGCCGTTCGACCTGCAGCGCCGCGTCTTCGACTGGCAATTAGAACTGGCCTCGAACACCGACCGCTTCCCCGGCCCGATCGTCATCCACAACCGCGAAGCCACGGACGACACCCTCGCCGTCCTGCGAGCGTCGGGCATCGACCCCGCCCGCTTCGTCTTCCACTGCTTCACCGGCACCGCCGACGAACTCGACGCCATCCTCGCCTACGGCGCGATGGTCAGCCTCACCGGCATCGTCACGTTCAACAGCGCCAAGCCACTCGCCGAGGCCAGCGACCGCATCCCTCTCGAGCGCTTGATGATCGAAACCGACTCGCCCTACCTGACCCCCGCGCCCCACCGCAAGGTCCGCCCCAACGAGCCGCGCTACGTCGCCGAGGTCGCCCGATTCCTGGCCGACCGCCGCGGACAATCGCTCGATGATTTCACCGCCGCGGTCGACGCAAACGCCGAGCGGTTCTTCGGCCTCGCAGTCGTCTGAGCGATTGCGAAATCCACTGATAGGGCTAAGAACGCATGCGAGTGGTGCTCATCAGTAGCCGGAGACCTACGGGCTCCGGACGCGAAAGCAGGTGCTTGTCTTGAAAACCAGCCTCTTCTCTTATCCGGCGTCCATAGGGCGCCGGCTATTTTCAACCGCATACATGTTCTACGCGGCTCGCCGCAACGCACCCGCTTCAGCGCTGCTGCGAGCCTCGATGTATTCGGACAGGCGGTGGCGGTCCATCGGGGATTGGAACGCGTCGAACTGCAGCGCCATCACGGCCGGGCCCGGTTCGTCGGCGTCGCTGTGTCGTCGAACGACCCTGCCCTTAGCGCGAAACGTCGTGTGACCCGAGCCCGGGAGCACGCCGCGGAGCTCGAGTTCCGTGCCGGGCTCGACGGGCATGTCCAACTCAAACCGCACGCCGCCGACCGACACGTCGTAGATGTGGCCGGTCCAGTTGTACCGCGACGAACCGGCCACCCGTGCGCGGACGAGCGTGTACGCCGCGGGCACCTTCACGCGGGGGTGTCGGCGTTGGTCTTGACCGGGGATGGCGGGCGGCGTCGGCATGGTTCGCTCCTGATATGCGGCGTGCGTGTTCGGCCGGGCGACCGGCTACCGCACTCATCGTCAGGCGAACGGGCCCGCTTAATCGCTACAACCGTTAAATCCGCCAGACCTTGGGTTTGCAGCCGATAACGCCCGCGGACCGATACGACTAAAGATGCAGGCCGCCTACGCCCCCACCGAAATCAGCACCCACGACACCCCAGCCGATCGGCAGCGGACCCTCATCGTCGGCACCGCGCTCAGCGTCGGACAACTCACTCACACCCTCGCCATCGCCGAGCCCGAGCCCGTCGTCATCGGCTGCGTCCTCCCCCGGATCGCCATCGACGGACAGGCCGCCAAACAGACCGCCGGCCACCCCGAATGCCCCGTGCTCGGCTCGATCGATCACCTGTCCGCTATCGTCGAACAGCATCGCCCCGCACTCGTGCTCGTCTCGCTCCCCCTGGCCATGCGCGACGCCATCGGACACGCCGCCGCCGCCCTCGGCCGACTCGGCGCGACCTGGCGATTCATGCCCACCCTCGACGACCAACTCGCCGGCAGAACCACAAGCAAAATCACCGGCGGCCTGCCAACCTCACCCGCCAACGCCGCCGGTCTCAGCACCGCCGGCTTCGTCTGCGGACCCATCGACCCCACCCGGCTCATCGACCGCACCCCAACACCCCTCGACGAAGCCGCCCTCGCCCGGTGGATCGGCGACCGACGCGTCCTCATCACCGGCGCAGGCGGGTCCATCGGCTCCGAACTCGCCCGCATCACCGCGCGATTCCAACCCGGCCAGCTCACCCTCGTCGAGCGATCCGAAAACGCTCTCTTCGAGATCGATCGCGAACTCGCTCGCAGCCACCCCGCCCTCAGCCGATCCGCCGTCCTCCACGACGTCACCCAACGCGAACGCACCTTCGATCTGCTCGAGCGCCACCGCCCCGACGTCGTCCTCCACGCCGCCGCACACAAGCACGTCCCCATGATGGAGGACCACCCCGCCGCCGCCATCGAGAACAACTTCTACGGCACCCGCGCCATCGCAGACGCCACCGCACAAGTCGGCGCCGAACGCTTCGTCATGATCTCCACCGACAAGGCCGTCAACCCCTCCTCCGTCATGGGCGCAAGCAAGCGACTCGCCGAACGCTACGTCCAGCACCTCAACGCACACACCGACACCCGCTGCTGCATGGTCCGCTTCGGCAACGTGCTCGGCTCCGCCTGCTCGGTCATCCCCATCTGGACCAACCAGCTCACCCACGGCGGACCCATCACCGTCACCCACCCCGACATGACCCGCTACTTCATGACCATCCCCGAGGCCGCCGGACTCGTCCTCCAAGCCGGCATGTTCAGCGGACAGGTGGGATGGGCGTCCCGCTCGTCACGAACGGAAGAAAACTCAAACGACGGCCAAGACGGCCATCCCACCAAGGCCAATATG
Source organism: Phycisphaeraceae bacterium (assembly GCA_049605275.1). Taxonomy (GTDB): domain Bacteria; phylum Planctomycetota; class Phycisphaerae; order Phycisphaerales; family Phycisphaeraceae; genus JAHQVV01. Next base: position 3,279 of record JBMYUK010000086.1, on the reverse strand, counting down.
CCCGGCGGCGAGGTCTTCCTCCTCGACATGGGTCAGCCCATCCGCATCCTCGAACTCGCCCGACGCTTCGTCCGGCTCCAAGGCTTCGAACCCGACACCGACGTCGAAATCAAGATCACCGGCACGCGCCCCGGCGAAAAACTTTTCGAGGAACTCGCCTACCACAGCGAAGACATGCTCCCCACCCCCCACGACGCCATTCGCGTCTGGAAGACCGACCCACCCACCCCCGCCAGCATGCAGTCGATCATCGAGACCTTCGACCGCCTGCGCAACAAGACCAACGACCCGGACCGCAACTGGCGCGACACCTCCGCCGACGCCATCGTCACCGCCCTGCGCGCCGCCGTGCCCGAGATGGTCCAAGCCGCCGCCGGCTAAGCGACCCCGCGATTTCACCGAATCGTAACGCACGTTTAACAAGCATCGTCGACCCAGCCTGCCAAAAGCGCCCCGCCAAAATCCCCGCGCGCACACCTCCCCAAGCCGGGGCAAAGCGAAGCGCCGCCCCGGATCGCACCCCCAACGCTCCGCCCCGCCTCAAGCCCTCCGATCACGCCCTCAAATAAGCCCCCAACCACAACCCCGCGCGCACAAAACCGCCGGCCCATCAACATCCCCAACGCGAACAACGCCCCGCCAACCGACCGCGTCGCTCGACAAAGCAAAACCCTGCACCGCGTGTGCAATCGCACCCCCTCAACACAAATCTGTCCGCATCCGAGACACACCCGTCGGGCGGGTCGAGCGCAGCGATACCCGCCGATTCAAACCGGCATCGCGCGCGGTGGGTATCGCTTCGCTCCACCCGCCCTACAACCTACGCCCTACAACCTACAACCTACAACCCACCCCTACCGCCCGTTCACCAGCGACTGATCCGCGACGATCTGCAGGTCGTGCAGCGTCTGCTCGCAGATCGAGCCGGTGTGTTTGTCGGCGATGCGGACCTTGAGTCGGTACGACCCGGCCGTGAGCCGCGCGGGCAGATCGATCGGGTAGACGATGAAGAAGTCGCGTCGCTTGTTGCGCGAGACGTCGACGAGTTGGACCGGGCCCTGTCGCCAGACGGTGGTCTCGCCGGTGGCGTCGTAGAGCTCGACCTGTTGTTCGAGCCGGACCTCGTGTTGGCCGTCCTGGAGGGGGTGGTGCTTGAAGTTCTCGAGTTCGACATAGACGAGCACGCGGTTGTTACGCCCGGCGAGGAAACGCGTAGAGCCGAAAGGCTCGTAGACGCCGTAGCTGTCGACGCGTCGGCAGAGTTCGAGCGTCTCGATGCGCAGCGGCTGGGCGCCGAAGACCTCGTCGAGCCTGGCGATCATCGCGCGACGATCGAGGGTCGCGCGCGGGTCCCCGGCCAGTTCGTCGTACGCCACCGCGACCATCTGGTGAAAGCGGGCGACCTGCTCGCGGGCCTTGGGCCCCAGCCCGTCGAGCAGCGCCGGGTCCATCGCCTGCCCGGGTCGGGCGACGCTGATCGCCGCGACCGCGAGCGCTTGGATGCGGGGGTCGTCGCCGCCGGCTTTGATCCGGGCGATCAGGGCGTCGAGCAGTTCCGCTCGGCCGAGCGCCGCGGGATCGATCGATGCTTCAGCGTCGGCGGTGACCGGCCGGTTCGAGTTCATCCGAGCCGAGTCGGTGGGCGTCGGCACCGCGGGCGGGACGGGCCGGTGCTTGGCCGCTTCGAGCTGGGCGCGCTTGAGCGCGATCGCCTCCATGTACTGGTCGCTGAGCTGCTGCTTGAGCTGGGCGTTGTCGGTTTCCAGCGAGCGAAGCCGCGACAGCAGGTCGTTCATCTGCGCCTCGC